>NZ_JASGFD010000038.1:0-50679 GCF_047605705.1 Silvibacterium sp.
GATGGAGACGTGCTCGAGCTGGATGGCGAGAGCGCGGTGCGCAGCGGGAAGGTAACCGCGGGCCGTATCTGCATCGATTCGGGCTCGACCGCCGACGTGGTGCAGGACATCGTGATCCGCGACCGCCGTCATCTCTCTGAAGATGGCTTTGTGCTGCCGATACTCACCATCAACAAGCTCACTGGGCTGGTGGAAAAGCAGCCCGAGCTGGTGACCCGCGGCTTTGTAAGCGGCGAAACCGGACTCATGGAAGCCGCACGCCAGGTGGTCATCAAGACGCTCGAAAACTCGACCGCAGAAGAAAAGGCCGACTACGGCGTCATCAAGGAAAAGATCCGCATCGACCTGAAGCGGTATATCCAGAAGAACACCAGCCGCCGTCCGCTGATCATGCCGGTGATTCTGGAGATCTGACGAAAGAGCTTTACAGACGTGAAGCGGCATCCTTCGGGGTGCCGCTTTTGTTCTTAGACGAGGCGCCAGATTGACTTTGAGCCCGCTCCTCTCTCACTGGCCTATGATGAGACACATGACCAGCGCCACTCCTTCCATCTCGCTCGTCACCCTTGAGACCTTTCGCGCAGCCCAGGACCGCATTCGCGGCGTCGCCGTGCATACACCGCTTGTTCCCTTCCCTTTGCCCGGCAACAATGGCATCTCGGCGTGGCTGAAAGATGAATCGAAGCAGCCAATCAAGAGCTTCAAACTGCGTGGGGCGTACAACAAGATCGCTCAGCTTACCGAGGAGGAACGCCGTCGCGGCGTCATCACCTATTCGAGCGGCAACCATGCGCAGGGCGTAGCGTATGCTGCGCGCGAAGTAGGCGCAAAGGCGATCATCGTGATGCCTTCGAACGCGCCAGAGGTGAAGAAGCAGGCCACGCTTGCGCTGGGCGCAGAGATCGTGACCGTGGGTGCGGCGAGCTCCGACCGCAAGGTCAAGGCAGAAGAGCTGGAGCGTGAGCACGGCTACGTAATGATTCCTCCCTACGACGATCCGGCGATCATCGCCGGACAAGGCACATGCGGCCTCGAGATTCTTGCCGATCTGCCGGATGTGGACCTGGTGCTTGCGCCGGTGAGCGGCGGGGGACTGCTGAGCGGCACGGCCGCGGCGATCAAGCATCTGCGGCCCGAGGTGCGGGTGCTCGGCATTGAGCCACTCCTCGCCGCTGACGCGCAGGAGAGTTTCCGTGGCGGCAAGCTGGTGAGCTGGCCCGCGGAGATGACAACCCGCACCATCGCCGACGGGCTGCGCACGCAGAGCCTTGGCGATCTGAACTTTCTGCATGTCCGCGCCTACGTCGATGACATCCTCACCGTGACCGAGGACGAGATTCGCGAAGCCATGCGCGTGATTGTGCGCTCGACGCCGATCACGCCCGAACCGAGCGGAGCCGTGACCGCTGCGGCGCTGCTCTTCCACCAGAACAAACTGCTGCCGGCCCTGAAGGTAGTTGCGGTGATGAGCGGCGGCAATGTGGAGCCGGAGATTCTGAAGCAGATCGTTGGGTAGGAGCGAGTCAGCGGGTAGGGCGAGTCCGCGAAGAGTTTGATACCTCACACCAAGCGAAGCTTGGATGGGGCACCCATTTCGTTTCGGTGTGTGGGTATCGCTGAAACTTGCCGGCACGCTGACTCGCCGCATACGGCTGGCTTACACTGTTCCCGTGATGCGCACGCCGCGAACCATCCTCGCCCTGCTTCCGTTCGCCATGCTTCTGTCCCCTGCCGGCTCTGCGTTTGCGCAGAAGCGGCCTCCGGCCATCCAGATGCCGAAGAACGGCAAGATGGCCACCATCATCCGCGTGGGCAATCTGTACTCACAGGCGGATGAATCCTCGGATCGCACGGGCGAGGTCACACCGGGACGCGAGCTGGTGATCGTGGAGCGGAGCGGCAACTGGCTGCGCGTCTTCGCCAACGTGGATGCGCCGGAGTCGCGGCTCTCCGACCAGCCGGTGCTCGAAGATACGCAGGAGGTGCAGCCCATCTCCGGCTGGATGGTGAATAAGGGCGTGATCGACGTGGACACACCGCACGGCGAACAGATCCTCTTCGGCGAGGCCATTTCCGCGGAAAATGCAGCGTCCGAACCGCATCCGCCGCCGCGTGCCGCGCAGGATGCGCGCCTGCTCTACCGGCGCGTGGTGGAGATGTTCCCGCAGTCGCCGATCGTCCCGGAGGCGATGTGGCGCGCGGCGGATATCCGCTGGCAGCTGCAGAAAGCCGATGCAGCTACGCTGCCTTCCGCGCATGAGAAGGAGTCCTACCTGCGCGAGCAGATGGACGAGGACGAGATGCGGAAGATCATCAAGTACTTTCCGAAGACAAAGTTTGCCGACTTCGCCGCGTGGGACCTGATCGAGAACCAGCTGTGCGGCGATTGGCAGGGATCGGAGAAGTGCCCGGAGAAGGAAGCCGCGATCTATCTGAAGTACGCCGATGAGCACCCGGATTCGGTCCGAGCGCCGCAGGCGCTTTATCTCGCTGCGTGGCGCATGGCCTCGGCCGGAGACATGTGGGCCGCTGACGGCAATAACGACCGCGCGAAGGAAGACCGCTCCCACACCATGGGCATCACCGACCACCTGCAGCAGAAGTATCCGCAGTCGGAATACTCAGCCCGGGCAAGCGATCTCGAGTTCAAGATTCAGCAAGGGATCGCGGTGTATGGGAGCGATCGCGAATAGGCGCAACGGCGCATCCCTCGATTTCCGTGTAAGAGGCCTCAGCCCTGAAGAATTCCAGGGCTGAGGCCAGTCGAGCACTCCTACTGCAGGGCAAAGCCCAGAACCACTACGTCCCGGTTGTTGGGAAGCGTCAGATTCTTGACGGTCTTACTGTTGTTCAGCGCGAAAGAGTATCCGTACAGATAGAACGTGCGGTCGTCCTGCCCTCCGCTGCTGGTATCGCGATACGCCATGATCTTGGCCTCGGACTCTCCGCTGTAACTCTGCGGTGTGTACCAGTCGCTCAGGCTTTGGGTGACGGTTGTGCTGGTGCCATCGGTGTAATTCACCACAAAAGTCTGCGAGGCCTGATCTCCGTTCACGCCGCTGGCCAGCAGGTTCAGCGTCGAGTACTTGCCGGAGGTCAGGGGAATGGTGGTGCTGCTCCAGGCATCGGCGCTATTGGCCGGCCCGAGGGTGAAGGTGCTGCCGTTCCAGCTCACCGTCGATCCCAGCAGATCGGAAGAGTACGCGTAGCCGTTGCCATCCAGCCCGCCGGTTGTGAACGATGTGCCATCCGTGTAGACACCGCTCACGTTGTAGGCCCCGGTGCTGTTGGTGGTGCTTCCGACCGCAGCGTTGATGGCGTTGGCATACTGCGAGGCCGTGTTGTCCCCGGCGATCGTGTCATAGAGCCAGAGGAAGCCGCCGAGAATATTGCATTGGGAGTGCCAGCTGGTCATCGTGGTCTGTACCTCGGCGGGAGTATCCTCCGAGGCTTCGAGGCCCGGCAGCACCGGCACGGTTCCAAAGTTCCAGCCCGAGCATGGTGTGTTTCCCGCCCCGCCGGCATAGGCCTGCAAATGGACCGCATCCACCGTGCCGGCGAGCTGGGTGTTGATCTGCGTGACTACGCCGGTCCAGAAGGAGCTGTTGTCGTAAGCATCGGGCTCGACGTGATACCCGAGGTTCCCCAGCATCACGGCGAAGGCGGTCATCGAGGATGAGTCCTGGTTGTTCTCGTCATCGAAGTCGATCGCGTCGAGCGAAGGGATCGCGGTCTTCAGCGCCTGAAAATCCTTGTAGAGAATGCTGGTCGATCCGGTGCCCTGCGCATTGACCAGGGCCTCAATATCCTGCCAGTCTCCAACATTGGAGGAGCCGATGCTCAGGGTGATCCGCTTGACCGTACCCTCTTTGAGGGTTGCCAGCGTCGAGGCGAAGCTCGGGTAGGTCTGGTTGCCAACGTAGACGCCTGCAGAGGTGAGCGGGAACTCGCCGTTGAGGTTCAGATCGCCGGTGGAGCTGACCTCTACGCTCCAGACAATTACCTCGGTGAAGCCGGAGTTCTCCAGTTCGGAGATGGTCGTGGTCGGATTCTTGTAGATCGGGCCACCTCCGAAGATTCCTGTGTAGCCGGTTTGCGCCGATGCGCTGATGGGCGTGAGTGCCGTTCCTGCGAGCAGCAGGAAGAACAGGACAGCCATGGGGTAGTGCCACAAAACTTCGAATCGAAGTCGCGTCATGTGGGGCTCCAGAGTTAGAACAAAGGAATGGAGTTGGCGACGAGAGAGGCGCCGCCTGCCGCAGCTGGATGGAATCGCTACCATCAAGCGCGCCGACTCTACCGGCGCCTGTCTCTGCCTGTCAACAAATAGTTGCAAGCTAAGGTTCCGATCGCACTGCTCGTTCCCACCTCGGTTCCCCGCCGGCCTTTTTCCCCTCTTATTCGCCCCGGTATGCCACAATGAACTTGCTCTGGGGATTGGACGGTGTGCCCGCTGCTCGACGGCGAACACTGTGTTGCGCCTGAAAAACGCCCGCCTGAAAACACCCTCAGATGAAGCCTCTCAAACTTGTCACGACCCCCACCCGCAACCGCCGCCTGAATGAACTGATCGGGCTGCTGGTTCTGGTCTCCGCGATCCTTCTTCTCCTTGCACTTATCTCGTACCGGCCCACCGATCCTTCGTTCGACACGGTCGGCGGCTTCGGCCCTCCGGGGCGCCCGGCGCACAACTGGACTGGCCTGATTGGCGCGTGGGTGGCCGACCTCGTGCTTCAGGTCGAAGGCCTGACCGCATTTTGTCTGCCGCTGCTGATCGGCGCACTGGGATGGTCATGGCTGCGCTCGCGGCCTGCGGGCTCGCCCGGCGCCAAGCTGCTCGGCATCCTGCTATGCGCGCTCTTCCTGCCCTCGCTGATGGCGCTGCTGCCGGGGCATATGCACTTCCCTGCCGGCCTGCCGATCTCCGGCGTGACCGGCCGCCTCATCTCGGATGCGCTGGTTACCTGGCTCAACTATCCGGGCGCGTGCGTGGTTTCGGTCGCGATGGTCGCCATCGCGCTCTATCTCTCCACCACGTTCAGCTTCAATACGGCGCAGGACCGGCTCGCGATCCGGCTGGCCTTTGTGATGTCCTGGCGCGACCGCCTGCGCAACTGGCGCACCAACCGCGCACAGGCCAAGACACAGAAAGCCGAAGAGAAGCGGCTCGAAAAAGAACTGGCCAAGGCACGCAAGGCGGAAGCGAAGGAACAGAAGAAACAGCTCAAGCAGGGACATATTGTCGAGCCGGTGCCTTCACCCCAGTTCGACGACGAGATGGAATACGAGCGCGGCCGTCACGGCGGCTTTGCCGAGACGCACGCGCCGGAAGGATATCTCGACAGCCCAGCCCAGCCTGCAACGATGTGGGACGAGATTCCGCGGGCGCATGTGCAGGAGCCGGTACGCGAACCCATTCATGTGGCCGAGCCTCCGCGTGTGCCGTATCCGGAAGCGGACGAAGAGCAGGAGCAACCCGCAGCTTTCGTGGAACCGGTCGCGGTCTCCAGCCGTCCTCCGGCTCAGGCCACCGTTGCCGTTGGCCAGCGGGCCGAAGCACAGACACAGCATGTCACCGTCGCGCCAAAGTCCGTTGCAGGCTTCCAGCTGCCACCGAGCACGCTGCTGCACCTGAGCGAGGATACGCAGACCATTCGTGAAGACGAGCTGCGCGCCGAGGCGCAGATCCTCGTAGAGAAGTGCGCCGAGTTCGACGTGATGGGCCAGGTGGAACGCATCAACCCGGGCCCGGTGGTCACGACCTTCGAGTTCCGTCCCGATGCAGGCGTGAAGTACAGCCGCGTGACCGGGCTCGCCGAAGACCTCTGCCTGGCGATGCGTGCCGAGAGCATCCTGATCGAACGCATGGCAGGCAAGAGCACGGTCGGCATCCAGGTGCCGAACCATGACCGCGAGACGATCTGGCTGCGCGACGTGATTGAAGCCGACGGCTTCCGCTCGGCAAAGAGCAAGCTGACGCTGGCCATGGGCAAGGACATCAACGGCCGCATTGTGACAGCGGATCTCGCGACGATGCCGCACGTGCTGATCGCCGGCTCGACAGGCAGCGGTAAGTCGGTGGCGATCAACGCCATGATCATGTCGGTGCTCTTCAAGGCCACGCCGGACCAGGTGCGCCTGATCCTCGTCGATCCAAAGCGCGTGGAACTCGGCATGTACGAGAAGATTCCGCACCTGTTCACACCGATTATCACCGAACCCAAGCTGGCGGCGAACGCGCTGCGAAACGCGGTGCGCGAGATGGAGCGCCGCCTGAAGCTGCTGGCCGCGCGCTCGGTGCGCAATATCGACCAGTACAACAAGCTCTTCGAAAACCCAAGCCTATTCGAGGACTCGCCGGAAGAGACACCACTGCCCTACATCATGATCATCATCGACGAGCTGGCCGACCTGATGATGCTGGATAAGGCAAATGTCGAAGAAGCGATCACGCGCCTTGCACAGATGGCCCGCGCCGTCGGCATCCACCTGGTGCTGGCCACGCAGCGGCCTTCGGTCGACGTGATCACCGGCCTCATCAAGGCGAACGTGCCGAGCCGCATCTCCTTCCGTCTTGCGACGAAGGTGGACTCACGCACGATTCTCGATGCCAACGGTGCCGAGAGCCTGCTGGGCCGCGGCGACATGCTCTTTCTGCCACCAGGCACCTCACGGCTGCAACGCGTGCATGCGCCGTTCGTTACGGAAAAAGAAATCGCATCGGTTACAGATTTCTGGAAGCGGCAGGGCGAGGCCGAATATGCGGAGGGCTTCCTGGAAGCGCCGAAGGACGCGAACGGGCGCGAGATCGGCGGCGATGGCGATGGCGGCGACCAGGATGACGAGCTCTTCCAGGACGCGGTACGGCTGGTGCTCGAATTCGGCAAGGCTTCTACTTCATTGCTGCAACGGCGGCTGCGCATTGGCTACGGCCGCGCCGCACACCTGATCGACATGATGGAACGCGATGGCATCGTAGGCCCGGCCGAGGGCTCAAAGCCGCGCGAGATTCTCAAGCGGCCGGACTGGCTGAGTGAGGTGGAATCGGCAATGCGGTAAAGCCAGGATCCACTTCAAACACGAACGGTGTGGCCAAAAGCCACGCCGTTCGTGTTTGTGCCGTCATTGTGCGTGATCGCGCTCGAGTACGGAAATCCAACGCCGACACAACAGCAGAGGGATACAGCCAAACACACCAGAGCTGCAGTCGATCAGCCGCCACGGGAATGGAATGCAGCGCACTGCGCCTGCAATCAGCGCCAGCGGGATGATCCCAGCGCAAGCGATGAGTCCAAAATCGATAACCCACTTATTGCGGACCGGTTCACGACACGGCCCGATGAAGGCAATGGCGATCACCATGTGCGCGAATGCCAGCCAGTCTGTCCCATATGCCAGAAACGGATAGCTCTGGTGCATCGCTGCCAACCCTTCGTGAACGCGGGCGATCCAGGGGAGTAATCCTATTGCAAAAGAAATTCGGCGTAGAACTTCCGTCAGAAGCAAACGATGAAACCACTGCAGTTCTGTAAGAAGCGGAAACGCCGTAACGCCGCTCAGCAAAAGCCCTCCGATGAAGAGCACAAGCCAGAAACTGATTCTTTGAACGATCTCTTTCTGTTGCATCTGTCTCGGAATCCTGCGGTGAAGGCGTACTTTTTACCCAGCACGCCTTCGCCGGAACTTTGTTTATACCAGCCCCTGGAAGAACTCGGGGCCTGCATTTGTTTTCAGCTTCTCCTTCGCAGTCCGCGCACTGTACCAGTCGATCTTTCGCGTGAAGTACATCGCCACAGCCACGGCGAGGAAGCTCATGATTGCGCCGATGAGCAGGGCGTCGTCTTCCAGGCGCAGCAGGAGATAGATCAGCGTGTAGAGCGGGCCGAAGACGGCCAGTGCGCGCCAGCCCTGGCTGCGGCTCTCGAAGATCCAGCCGGCATTTGTCGAAAGCAGGCCCACGGTTGCGCCGCCTGCCATCAGAAAGGCCCAGTCGAAGCCGACTTTCTCCGTGAGTGAAAGCAACAGCAGGTAGAAGATGAGCTGCGCCGTCCCCACCAGCACGTACTGTGCAGGATGCACACGCGTGCCGGTCGTAGCCTCGAAGACGAAATACGTGAGAAAGACCAGCCCGAGAAAGAGCAGAACATACTTGAGCGATCGCGTGACCGAGCGATAGGAGTCCACGGTGCGGATGGGCAGTGCCGATGCCGGTGCATTTGTAACAGCCGTCTGCACAGTTGTCACTTCATGTGCGGCAATCTGGCTGCGATCCTCCACCAGACTGCTTACGAAGAACGATGGAATGGTCATGAACAGGGCCAGCACGCTCAGCAGCAGCAGCTTCATGCCCATGGAGCGTGGATTCCAGTCCCGCATTTCCTGCGGCGTTATGGATTGCATCTTGTTTCTCCTTGTCGAACATCAGGTTTACTTTGCATTGCAAAGTATTGCAGCAAAAAATTAGCTCTTCTGCGGCAGCAGGGCCTTCAGCCCTTCAGGGGTGGACTTTCCCTCCATCAGCGCCGCGGCGTCTTTCACAACCTTTTCGAGCGTGGTGAGGTACTCCATGAAGCGGGCGCGTCCGGCAGGGGTGATGCGGCAGATCGTCTGCGGACGATTCCCTGCCGTGGTCTTGATGACCTGCACCATCTTTTCCTCTTCGAGCACCTTGAGGTGCCGGTTGAGATTGCCGTCCGTGAGGTTGCATAGCTGCTTGAGATCGCCGAAGCTCACGCCCTTTTTGCGCGTGGCGAGCGAGGTGAGAATACCCAGCCTTGCGCGCTCGTGGATGACGCGGTCGAGGCCCTCGTAGGCAAAGGGCGATTCCATCGACGGATCTTCAGATGGCATCGTTGCTCTCCTTTTCCGCTCCGAACCACAGCACCGCAGAGACCAGCACCTCTCCCACACCGAATGGAATGCCCATGGCCCACGGCGAGAGCGCACGATCTCCCGCCAAAGAGAAGAGAAGCAGGCCAGTGACGAGATACCATCCTCCGACAAAGAGCATCGCGCGGGGGAGAAAGCGGCAGGATGCGAAGATGCCGAGGCTGAAGAGGATCTGCCAGAGCGCAGGCAGCATCCAGAAGCTCTGCGGCACGAAGCGCGCCAGCGCAACGGTGAGCAGCACGCCCACAGCCAGCGCCGGAAGAAACTGCTCGATGGCCATACGCAGCATGGCGCTGGCCATGCAGGTGTGGATGCGGCGCGTGCGCGCGAACATCTCAATGGCCGCGAGCGCGATGGAAGCGATGGCCACACCGATCCACAACTCGAGATAAAGCGCGTGATGCGCCACGGGCTCAGGCAGCCAGCGTGACTGCGCGAAAGCCGCGGCAACCGCGAGGACTCCAGTGCCTGCCACGGTGGCAGGACCATAGCCACGGAACTCCGAGCTCTCCGCAACCTGCTGCCGTATGCGGTCGATGTCGACCAACGCTCTGGAAAGATCGCTCATTGCTTCACTTTGTATTGCAAAGCTGATCGCGTTGTCAATGGCTTTTTCGCTCGTGCCGGAGCTGCGCATCCCGCACGACGCAACAGCCCCGAAATTTTCTTTTGCGTCGTTCTACGCTGACTCCCGCGTACCGAGCAGGGTGTGGATCACGTCGGCAGCAGTATAGGAAGTCGCACCCGGAGCGAGGAACTGCGTTGCCGAGTTCAGGTCGTCGCCCTCGGTAACGATCGCCGGCTCAGTCCAGTCTTCTCCGCGCGTCTGCGCCAGTCCGATGTTCGCCACGAGCCCGTTACAGAGACACTTACGGCCTACGGTTTCCTCCTCGCTGCCTCCCTTGGCGAGATAGTTGCGCACGGGTTCCGCTGCGCAACGGAAGCCGATGGCGCCCTCCGGAGTCTGATACGCCTCACGCAGATAACCGAGATCGCAGATGCGCTGTCTCGCCTCGTACACATGCGCATCGGAGTAAGTGCCATCGACCGCGGCCACCTTGAAAGGAAAGCCCGTGGGCGAGGCCAGCGGATCGGTAAACACCGTGCTGCGGCCTGCGATGGCATCCGCCATGAGCGTCTTCTTGTAATCCTCGCGCAGCCCCGACTCCTCACTTAACGAGAACGCCGTTCCCACCTGTACGCCGGATGCACCCTGCTCCAGGGCCTCGCGCAATCCCTCCGCGCTGCCATAGCCGCCGGCCAGCCAGAATGGCGCCCCCAGCTCGCGCATCCCAGCCAGGTCCACACGATCGCGCTCACCGTAGATGGGCTCTCCTGCCTCGTTCCACTGAACCTTGCCGCGCGGCGGCGCGTTGTGGCCGCCTGCTGTCGGGGATTCGACGACGAAGCCATCGACCTTGCCCGAGGCGCGGCGCAGCATGGTTGAGGCCAGCGTGTTCGACGAGACGATGGCAAGGAACTTCGGCCGCGTGAGTTGGGGAAGCGGGCCATCGATGTAATCCGCAGGGTTGAAGTGCATCTTCGTTTCGAGCTCCGGAGTCGCGCCGGTCACTGTTAGCCGGTATTCGGCTGGGCGTTGCGCGGCGTAGGCATCGAGCACCGCAGGGGCGTGCAGCGGAATGCCCGCGCCCATCAGCACATAACTCACACCGGCCAGCATGGCTCCGTAGATGGAGGCGAGATGCGGAAGCTGCAGCTTCTCGAGATAGTTGATTCCCACTGGATTGTCGTGCCCTTCACGAGCGAGGAAGACCTCGATGAAGTTTGACACGATACACAGTTCGGCCAGCTTGCGCGGCATCTGCTGCTGGTGCATAGGGAGTAGGCGGAAGGGCTTGTCCGCGCTCTTGCCTCCGGGGATGAAGAACTCGTTCCAGATACGCTGCGCCATCGCCGGAAATGGAAAGGCATCGAGACCGCGGCGCATGGCGCCGTCCTTGTCTCCGTCGCCGAGACGTCGAATGAGAAGCGTGTCGAGAGCGGTGCCCGAGACTACACCGAGTTGCTTAAGCCGCGATACGGCACGCGCGAGACGCCAGTTGGATACACCGACGCCCATGCCACCCTGAATGATGCGAGGAAGCTGGAACATTGGCAGATTCTGTCATGCCTGTAAAGGGCATGTCTGTGAGCCAGGACACCGTTCTGCGTTGCCGTTGCCTGTTATGGAAACAGGTTCAGCGCTCCCATGCATCGGTTTTGTTTTATTGGCTGGATAAAAGCTACGGCAGCAGCCCCCTGGCGACGAACTGCCGCACCGCGTAGGACGATCCTTCACTGGTTAAGTGTGAGAGATCGTACTGGAAAGGCACCTGGTTGCCTGCGTAGAGCGGGCAGGGGCCTTGCGGACAGAGCGTATCGAAGTACGAGAGATAACGCGCATGCCATTGCGAGGCATTCAACGCCTTCATCTCCGCGTCCATTTTGCGATACATGGTCAGCTCGTGGCTCGTAACCGAAGAGGGGTCATGCGTGGAGAGTTCGGCGACGAGGAGGCGCGGGAAGGCTGTGTCGTATTCCGCGAGCGGCCCGAAGACGGTAACCGGAATGTGCTGCTGTTCGAGCCATGCAATGGTCGGTGCGAGCTTCGCAGGCTCACCCGGCTCCCAACGTGCCGCCAGGTACACGCCGTCGACATGATGCGCCGCGAGGTAGTCGCGGAGAACCCAGTTCACAAGATGGGTGCAGCGCGGCTCTCCCTTGCCATCCAGCATGGGCCTGCAGCCTGACGCCGTGGCCTGCAGGATGTGCACGCCGGGCAGCTCCTGATTGAGCCCGTGCCACAGCTGCGCGGCATGGCTGTCTCCCATCAGCAGGTAGTTCTTCTCGCCTGCAACCGGTGTAAGGCAGGCTGCCTCATTGAAGGAGTCCGCGGCGTCACTTGAGGTGAGAAAGCAGGTGCCCTGCCGGTAATCGGCTTTGTAATCGAGATAGGAGCCGACGCGGGTCGCCTCCGGTGAGAAGCGCGACGGGTAGCCATGCGTATGGAGCGCGCTGGCAGCGGACACAGCCACGACGAGGGCGATTACCCCGGCGGCAGCAAAGAGCGGTGCGCCGGAGAGCTTAAAGCGCCCATTGCGGAAAGGCGTCTCGATCAACAGCCAGGAGAGATAACCGGCGACCAGCGAGAGCACAAGCGCCATGCCCTGCACGCTGCGGATCGATCCGTTGCCGACCATCACGTGACCGACACTCTGGAAGACGATGATGGGCCAGTGCCAGAGGTAGAGCGAGTAGGAGATGAGCCCGATGAAGGTGAAGGGGCGCGTCGAGAGCAGTCGTCCGACAGCCGATATCCCGGCCTGCCCGGCGGCGATGATGGCGGCGGCTCCAAGGCACGGCGCGAGGGCGGCGAACCCGGGGAACGGGGTAGCCGCGCTGTAGAAATGTCCGGCGAAGAGAATGGCCAGCAGCCCGGCTCCCGAGACGATCTCGCGCGCCAGCCGGTTGGTAAGCTGCGGCAGGATACGCATGGAGAGGATGGTGCCCAGCAGCATCTCCCAGGCGCGGCAATGCAGCATGTAGAAGGCGGTCTCGCGGTCGTGATACGCGCCATAGGCGCTGACCGCCAGCGAGACTGCCGCGAGTCCGACGACGGCTGCGCGCAGGCGCTGCGGAAAGAGCTTGCGCACCAGCATCAGAAAGAGCGGAAAGACGAAGTAGAACTGCTCTTCCACGCCGAGCGACCAGGTGTGCAGCAGCGGTTTGGTCGCCGCGGGTGCGTCGAAGTATCCCGACTGCGTCCAGAAATAGATATTCGAGAAAGAAAAGACAGCGGCCAGTAGAGAGAGCCCGTAATCGCGCATCTCGGTGGGTAGCAGGAAACGCCACGCCATGATGCTGCTGAAGATGAGCACGCCGAGCAGGGCGGGAATAATACGGCGGATGCGGCGCTCGTAGAACTCGACCAGCGAGAAGCGCGAGCGCTCGATCTTCGAGAGGATGATGGCGCTGATAAGAAAGCCGGAGATGACGAAGAAGACGTCGACGCCTACGTAGCCGCCGGTGAACTGGCCCATCTTCAGATGGCAGGCCACTACGAGCAACACTGCAATGGCGCGCAGTCCGTCGATATCCGGGCGATACCCGTGCTGCGCTTTCTCTGCCTTCACTTGCTTTTCCGTCGAGGTTTCCATCCGCTCCTTATCCCTGGAGTGCTTTGATCTCACGCGCAGGGTCCGCCCAGGCAACGATACGATTCACAGCGCGCTGCATGGATAGATGCAGCCAGTTGGAACGTCCTGAAAGCCGGAAGCAGATCCTACCGCGAGCTGCACGCCGGCCGAACCGGCGGAGGGCCTCCGACTGAGGCGGTTGACCCCGATCATAGCAGTTTGGACGGGGTATTCCGGCCTCCCACTGGTAATGCCTGCTACCGGGACAGGTACCGTTCGAAGGCATCCAAAGGTGCCCTTTATTGGTGCCGGGAGCCTGTATTGCGCAGGCTCAGCCAATCCTTCTGGTAGACGAAGCTGACTGCGAGCAGCAGCGCGCCCAGCCCCAGGAAGCTCAGGATGCGGTAGCCCTGATCGAGCTGGCGCGTATCGAAAAGGAAGACCTTGGCGATGCTGAGCGAGAGAAGCACCAGCGCCTGCCAGCGCAGGAAGGCCGACTTCTGCCAGAATCCCATGGCCAGCAGAGCTGCCCCGGCAAGCATGAACCACGCCGAATAGCTGAACTGCTCCCCGAGCGAGTTGCCGAGGGGGCTGTTCCCGGTCGCCCAGTAGGCGTGGATCTCCATGCAGACGGCAATGAGCAGGAGTGCTGTAGCCACCAGCCCGTTGGCCGCGGCAAAGTTGCGCCACTCTTCGCTGTATCCGGTTGCCGAACCTTGTTTCTCACGCGCTGCCGCAGCCAGTCCCAGGCGCATAGCCCACGCACAGACGCCGGCGCCCAACACCCAACTGGCGAAGCGGGTATTCAGCAGCAGCGGGCCAAGCACTGGCGGATGCCAGGCTTCCACCGGAGCGATGAGCGAGAAGACCGCCAACACGAGCACGCCCGATGCCGTCAGAAATAAGGGGCGCGAGAGCGATGATGCGGCTGCAACCTCCGGCCTGCGCCGTGCAGCCAGCCACGTGAGTGCACCGAATTCCAGGAACCAGCCCACGGTGATCCAGCGGCCATGCGCCTCCATCGGAATAGCGATGGTAGCGAAGGCACCTGCCAGCGCAATCTCCGTCGTGGCTGCGCGCGCGCCGCTAAGGCGCTGCAACACGAGATAGAAAGCCACAAACGGCAGAGGGATCCACTCCCGCAGGCCAGCGTAGGGAGGATGGCCGAAGAGCACGAAGAGCTCGCAGAAGACAACCAGCGCATTCAGCACGGGCAACAGGCGCAGGGCGAGGCTCTCTTCCAGCGGGTGCCGCGTTTCGCTCACGGTGGACCGCGCCTGCCGCAACAGAAGCGCCGGGGAAAGAGCGAAGATCAGGAAGAAGACCAGCACGAAGAACAGGGTGGCGCCAAAGCGTTCGTCCTCATAGCTGCTGGCGTACCAGCCGACAGCGTAGAACGTAGTACCGGCGAAAGCGGCCAGCAGCAGGCGGCTCCACGGGCGCTGATGAAGACGCGCGGCGAGCAGCGCTACGACCGAAGCATCGAGCACCAGCAGGTAGCCGAAGAGCGCGAGTTCATCGCTGGCATGGGCGGAGAGCAGCAGCGGCGTGAGGAAGCCTCCGACCGCGGCGTAAAACGCCAAGATCTCGGAGTTCTGCCGCCAGCTGAGCCAGGCGTTCATCGCCGTAACCAGCACCATCGTCAGAAAAGCGACACTGCCGGGGATCAGGTGAAAGATGGAGTATGCGGCCCACAGCGAGAGGTAGAGTACGCCGGTGGCTACGGCCTGCAGCGAGTACGCGAATGCCTGGTATCCCTTGCGGCGGAAGCGCTCTGCCAGGCCGGCAACGCCGATACCGCCGGCGATACCAATCATGACCCGAACCGCGGGCCCGATCCAGCCGTTATCGATAGCCAGTTTGAGGAACCATGCCACGCCGATGAGCACGGCAACGATACCGATGCGGTTGAAAAGCTGGGAACCGATCTTCCGCTCCAGGGAACTACGACTGTCTTGCGAAGTACCGCTGCCGCGCGAAGCTTCGTTGTCGTGCAGTGCACGGCTGATATCACGCAGGACCGTGCCGGGCGGCGGAGATGTTTGCGCAGGGGCATGCTGCCATGCGGTAGCCGGGGCCGACGCGACCGGTTGCGGCGGCGACGAGAAGGCAGGCGGCGATGCTGGAGTTGTCTCACGGGAGGCAACTGCGTCCACGCGAGCCTGCTGCTCCAGCCTCTCCACGCGAGCCCGCAAGGCAGCCACTTCTCGCCGGAGCTCGACTACATCCAGCTCATCTGCATCGTCAGTCATCCCGACCACTCTACCTCGCCACGCATGCAAGAAAAAAGGGAGCCCTGTGTGGGCTCCCCGGAAAAGCGCTGCAAACTCAGGTTCGAACTAATAGATGACCTTGAGTCCGAACTGGATAATGCGCGGCTCGAAGGTGCTCGAGATCTGGCCGCCGCTGGTCGGCACACCGCCGGTGATGGCCGAGAGCGGTGCCGTGGCACCTGTGCTCAGCGTTTCGCCGGTTGTACCCTGCGTGCCGCTGATGGTGCTGGGCAGGTAGGGGTTGGTGTGGTTGAAGAGGTTGTAGAACTCCGAGCGGAATTCGACCTTCAGCCCCTGGACTGGCGTGCTGAATCTCTTATTGAGCGCGAGGTCTGATTCATAGAAGGCCGGCGTGCGTCCAGGGTTGCGCGGAGCATCGCCAAAGGGGCTCAGCACGTTGCCCGCTGCGTCCTTGATGGGGGGCAGCACGAAGGCGTTGTAGTTCACATAGTTGATGTAGCCGGTATTGGCCGCGCGTGAGCTGCGGCCCTGTGTCACCTTGGCATGCGGCACCATGTCCGGGCGATATTCATTTGCACCGCGATAAGTCGCTGAGATCTGCTGCGAAACAGCCTGCGCGCTGTTCGGCGTGTAGGTGATGTTGAACGGCGTGCCGGCCTGCGCCATATTGATCAGACTGACCTGCCATCCGCCGAGCACCGCATCCACCGCGCCGTTGGCATTGTTCAGCCAGCGGCGATCCCGGCCGAAAGGCAGCTCATAGATGAGGCTCGTGGTGTTCTCAATCGGGAGGTTGTAGTCCGACTGCGCGTAATCCGCCTTGATATTGTTGGCATCCTGCGGCGAGGGCGTGTTGCCTTCGAGCGAGGCGCTGGCGTTATCGAGCGAGTGCTCCCAGGTAAAGGAGTTGAGTAGCGTAAGACCGCCGTTGAAGCGCTGCTCATAGCGGACCTGCAGTGCGTTGTAATTCGACCAGAATTCGTTGAGAGCCTCGGTGATATCGCTGGGCCAGTTGCCGTAGGGGCGAGCAAAGGCGTTCGAGGGGTTCTTTTGGTTGCCGTTGAGGAAGCCCTGCAGCTTCAGGCCGTGATTGCCGACGTAGGCGATATCGAGGATGGTGTTCTTTGCCAGCTGCTCCTGCACGCTGAGGAAGTAGTCTTCCACGTAGCTGTCACGCGTGTTCTTCGGCACCCAGGTGATGTTGTCGGTGGAAGGATTGAAGGTCGTCGTCAGGCCGGAAGGAAAGCCCTGGCTGGCCGTCGCATAGCAGCTGGGCGAGGTTGAACCCACGGCGACGATCTGCGCCGGCAGCGGCGAGGAGCACTGATTGGTGGTGGTCGGCTTGATCTGCGTTACCGAGGCGAATTGAGCCTGCGGCGCATTGATCGCGAGGATGTCGCCCGAGCCGGCGCGTGTGTAGTGAACGTACGACATGCCGAAGCCGCCGCGAACCGCCGTCTTCGACGTAGCCGCGTAGGCGAAGCCCACACGCGGTGCAAAGTCGTTCAGGTCGGGATTGACGAGCGTCCTGCCGTAGACACCGCCCTTGCTGACGGGGGTGACATCTGTGCCGGAAGCTCCGGGCGTGATGGTCAGCACGGTCTGCGAGACAGGATCGAAGTTCGAGATGTAGCTGTTCTCTTCCGAATAGGGAGAGCCATACTCCCAGCGAAGGCCCAGATTCAGCGTCAGGTTAGGAAGAACCTTCCAGTCATCCTGCGCATAGGCGCTGTCCAGCGTCTGGCGCAGGTGCGCGACGAAATAGTTAGCGAGCTGATAGTTGCTGGTGGTGCCGAAGAGGAAGTCGGCCCAGTAGTTATCTGAAACCGCCGAGGTGCCGTCGAGACTGTAGGCGCCGCCGTAAGTCCATCCGCCGTAGAGCGGGTTGTTATCGTTCACCGCCATCCAGACGTGCTCATATTCGTAACCGAACTTGAGCGTATGCTGACCCTTCACCCAGGTGAAGTTCACCTTCGGATCCAGCAGCGCCGGATCCTGCCACTGCGGATTGGTGCTCTGGCGGCCAAAGGCGGTGAAGCCGGTGATGCCGATTGAGGGCAGACCACCGGAGATGCCGGCAATCTGCGGCAGGCCGGAGATGGTGTAACCCAGCGAGTTGTTGCCGATAGAGAGGGTGTACTTGCCGGCCTTGGTGCGCGAGAGGCCGAGGCGCGCATCGACAATCTTGTTCGCGTCGAAGAGATGCGTGTAGCCCAGGGCTACCTGCTGATCGAGCACGCGGATGGTGCCGTTCGCCTGGCCATCGAGCGGAAGCGGGATCGACGGGTAGTTCACGCCCGTCTCCTTGCGGTCGCTGACGCGCAGGAACCAGGAGTTTTTCGCATCCTGCTGGTAGTCGAGGCGAAGATCTCCCTTATCGGAGTTGTCGCTGAAGGGCACCTGCACGGCGTAATCGTTGGAGTTGAGACCGGTCGTCGCTAGGCCCGACTGCGGCAGCGAGAGCGCCGCGAACTTATCGACGATCTTGAGCGAGAGCGGGTCGAAGACCGAGGTCGGAATCGGCGTGTTCGCCGGATAGACGATGCCCGAACGGGGATCTTTGACCGGAACCACCAGGTCGCCTGCGAGCTCATCTTTTGTGGGCAGCGTAAGCACGCTCAGCGGCGTCAAAGTCTGCCGGAAACCCTCGTAATCGAGGAAGAAGAAGAGCTTGTCCTTGATGATCGGGCCGCCGAAGTTCATACCGAACTGGTTGCGATTGAAGGCCGGCTTCTGGAAGGCGGTGGCGGTGCCGGTGTTGCTCACGACGTTCGGCTTGAAGAAGCCGTCGGCGTTCAGATCGGTGTTGCGCAGGAACTCATAGAGTGTCGCGTGGAAATCATTCGTACCGCTGGATGAGGCCACGTTGATGGTCGCGCCCGACGAACGGCCATACTCCGCGCTCTCATTGTTGGTGACCACATTGAACTGTGCGACCGAATCGGGCGGGATGGCGATGATCTGGTTATCGAAGCCCTGGTTGCTCTCGCCGTAGGCGTTGTTGTCCATGCCGTCCAGCAGGAAGTTGTTGAACATGCTGCGCTGGCCGTTGACGTTATAGGAGCCCTGGCGGACTAGGCTGTTGATCGAGCTGGTCGTCGCCGCCGTGGGCGCCTGACGCGAGCCGGTCACCAGGCCCAGCAGGTCGGAGTAGTTGCGGGTTACCAGCGGAAGGGCTTCGCTCTGGTAGTTGGTGATGGTCTGGCCGCGCTGGCTCGATTCGGTTTCGAGCTGGAGGGCAACGCCATTCACTTCCACTGTGGTTTGGGCGGCGCCGGCCTGTAGTGTCAGGTCGATGCGCTGGCGGTTCCCCACCGAGATCTGGATATTTTCCGCAACCGCGGTTGCAAAGCCCTGGGCGGTGGCCGTGATCTTGTAGGTTCCTACGCGAAGGGAGGGTACATCGTAATCGCCGCTGCCGTTGGTCGTGACATTGCTGGCGATATTGGTTCCTGTGTTCAATACGCTGACCGAAGCGTTCGGAATTGCCGCGCCGCTGGAGTCATGAATGGTGCCGACCAGGCTGCCATTATCGTATTGAGCGAACAGGTTCCCTCCGGAAATCAACAACATAAGGAGGCCAATCCCAAAAAGTACTGCAATCCGTCTGTTTTTCCGCATGGTGCAGAGGATAAGAACGAAATGCAAATGCCAGATGAATGGGCCGAGAATGACAAATGAATGAGGACGAGAAACGCCACGAAACTCGCGGGCAATTTTTTGCATCTCAGTGACCGTGGTTACAGGCGCCTCCCCCCAAAATCCTCCCCAGCCTGTTACTGCAGATCATGATCGATACTCCCTCGCTTGCATCGAAGTCCGTGCTTCTTATCGACGATGACGAGATCAGCCTTTCTCTCGTCAGCATGCAGTTATCTTCTGCCGGATTCACCGTTCTCCCCGCCGACAGCGGCGAAGCGGCGCTTCGCCTGGCCGCGGACACTCTCCCTGCCGCTGCACCCGACATCGTCCTCACCGACCTCCAGATGCCCGGTCTGTGCGGACGGGAGCTCGCTCTGGCGTTGCATACCCTTCTGCCGGAGGCCACACTGATCGCGATGAGTGCCTCACCGGGAGACAGCTCCGGCTATCACGGCTTCGTATCCAAACCGCTCAATCTGGAGGGACTTCAGAACGTCATCGAGAATTCTCGGCTGCCGCTCCAGCCTGCCGCAGCCAACCGTCAGGATGAGCCACTGCAGCTGGCGATCCTGGACGAAAACACCTATCAGAAGCTGTCCTCGATGATGCCGGCGCCAGCTCTTGCCGAAGTATATGAAGTGTGTCTCAAGGACACCCGGCTGCGCTCCCGGCTCATGCTGGAAGCCGCCGGGGAAGACGAGTCACGGCTGCGCCAGATTGCGCATACGGTCAAAGGCGGAGCCGCCATGGTCGGCGCCGCGCAGACCGCCGCTACGGCTGCTTTTCTTGAGGCAGGACGATATTCTCCTGCGGATGTACCTGATTTGATAAATAAATTGTTGTTCAGCTGTGACCAGCTGGAGCGTATCCTGATGACAAAAGTTCATCCTTATTAACTAGAGTGACACTATGACTGCCCGGACCTCTCCCACCAAACTCTCTCCTGTCGCCGGCCGACCCATCCTGTCCAATATCCGTATCGTGCTTGCGGATGATCATCCGGTTGTTCGCATTGGCGTACGCAACATGTTGCAGTCCGACGAGGGCTTCGACGTCGTAGGCGAGGCGGGCGATGGCGATGAGGCCATCACGCAGACGCTCGAAACGCTTCCAGACATTCTCCTGCTCGACCTGAACATGCCGCGCCTGCCCGGACTCGAGGCGATGCGCGCGATCATGAACGGATCGCCGACGGTGAAGATCATTCTGCTAACCAGCACGGTCACGCCGCAGCAGATTATCGAGGCGCTGCAGATCGGCGCGCGCGGCATCGTGCTCAAGGATGCGCTTACCGACCATCTCACCAGCGCCATCCGTACCGTCGTCTCCGGCGACTACTGGATCGGCGGCAAGCGCGTAGTGAACCTTGTCCAGGCGCTGCACGACCTCACCAAGCAGGCTGCCGTTCCGGAGCGCAAGACCTTCGGTCTGACGCCGCGCGAGATGGATGTTGTCGGCTGCATCGTGGAAGGCTGCAGCAACCGTGATATCGCCAAGCAGTTCACGCTCAGCGAGGAGACGGTGAAGCGGCACCTCTCGAACATCTTCGACAAGACAGGTGTGTCCACGCGTCTCGAGTTGGCGATGTTTGCCATCGCGCACCGTTTGGTTGCCCCGCAAGCGTAACTTTCGCTGTTCTTTTTTCTATCTGTCTCAGTTCCGTTGTGACGATCAGCCAGTCCATCCTTCTGGCTGATCGCCCGGGCAATCCCGGCCTCTCTTCCCTGCATCCATCTCTAGCGAACGGCTGATCTCGGAGCTCCCCATGCCGTCGTCGCTTCACGCATTGTGCGGCGATTTCCTGCGCAGTCTTGGCGCAGCAGAAAGATGGATCCGCATCGACGGATCGAGGAAGAGATAGACGATGAAATACGCACTCTCTCTGGCAGTTCTCAGCTGCGCCGCCACTCTGGCCGGCGCTCAGGAAGCCAACCCCACCTCCACCATGCAATGGCCGCAATCGCAACAGCAGAAGGACCAGCCGCAGGCGCACATTGAAAATGGCGTCCCTGTGTACAAGGTCACCGTGGTGGGACGCGACATCCCGGCCATTAACTATTTCCATCGCAGCGGTTCCACGAAGATTGGCTTCGAAGGCACGAGTCTGATGGCGCAGGGCAAGGGGTCGGCGGAAGTGGAAAGCCGCCGCGGGCGCATGGTCATCGACGCGAAGTTCGAGGGGCTTGTCCCCGCGAACAGCTTCGGCGTGGAGTACCTGACCTATGTGCTGTGGGCGATCACGCCGGAAGGCCGTCCGGTGAATCTTGGCGAAGTGCTTCCCCAGGGATCGAAGAGTGAGATCACCGTCACGACCGATCTGCAGGCCTATGGCCTCATCATCACGGCTGAACCGTATTACGCCGTCACCATGCCGAGTGATGTCGTCGTGATGCAAAATTTTGTACTGCCGAACAAGACGCAGGGCATCCTCGAGCAGGTGAACGCACATTATTCCCTGCTGCCGCGCGGCGCTTACACGCAGACTGCCGGCCAGCACAGCGTAATTCATCCCATTACGCGCAATGACCGTTCGCCACTCGAACTGTATGAAGCCGTGAATGCCGTGCAGATCGCAGAGGCTCAGGGCGCGGATAAGTATGCGCCGGATACGATCGCTACGGCCAAGCAGGATCTGCAGAACGCGCAGGACTTCGACGAGCACAAGAAGGACCAGAAGCAGACCATCACCTACGCCCGCGAGGCAGTACAGGCCGCGGAAGATGCTCGCCTGATGTCGATCCGCAAGATGAAGGCGGAAGAGGATGAGCAGCATCGCCAGGATGCTGAACATGCCAAGGAGCAGGCTGCACAGAGCGCGCTGGCGGCACAACAGGCGGCAGCGCAGCAGGCTGAGGCCGAGGCTCGCGCCGCACAGGCGGAAGCCGCCGCTGAAAAGGCCAAGGCCGAGCAGGAAGCTGCGCAGCACCAGGCCCAGCAGGCCAACGACCAGACCGAACAGATGCGTGAGCGCCTGAAGGATCAGCTGAATGCGGTTCTCCAGACCAAGGAAACTGCGCGCGGCCTGATCGTTAACATGTCCGACGTACTCTTCGATTTCGGCAAGTACACACTCAAGCCTGAAGCACGCGAGAAGCTGGCGAAGGTCTCAGGTATCCTGCTCTCCTACCCCGGCCTTACGCTGCAGGTGGAAGGCTACACCGACAATGTTGGCTCGGATGAGTACAACCAAAAGCTTTCCGAGCAGCGCGCCGATGCGGTTCGCGATTATCTCGTGAGCCAGGGCGTGCAGCAGGGCAACATCAGCGCCACTGGCTATGGCAAGACGAATCCGGTGGCTGATAACTCCACGGCGTCTGGCCGCGCACAGAACCGCCGCGTGCAGCTGGTCGTCTCGGGTAATGCGATCGGCGTACAGCAGGCCGCGCCAACTCCGGGCAGCGACAATACTCAGCCGCAGGCACAGCCTCAACAGCAGCAACAACAACCGCAGCAGCCCCAGAATCCTACCGGCGTCTCGAACGAGCCGCAGCGTTAGGTTAACCTCAACAACTGCAGAAAGGCCGCCCGCAGGGGCGGCCTTTCTTTTGCCCGCACTGCGTCGCCGAACGGAGTGCCATCATCCAAACAGGCATACCTTTTTTGCTGGAGCACGCATGCGCATTGCTTTCCTTGGCCTCGGCCGCATGGGGACGCCCATCGCCCTTCATCTTCTACGCGCCGGACACACGCTCACCGTCTGGAATCGCACGGCGGAACGCGCGCAGCCTGTTGTCGCCGCGGGGGCCACATTGGCCGAGACGCCCGCCGATGCGGTGCGCGAGGCCGAGGCCGTCTTCACCATGGTCACGGATGACACCGCACTCACCCACCTGATCGACCAGGCAAAGCTGCTCGAAGCCCTGCCCGCAGGCGCGGTGCATATCGCCCTCAGCACCATCAGCGTG
Organism: Silvibacterium sp.; assembly: GCF_047605705.1. NCBI lineage: Bacteria > Pseudomonadati > Acidobacteriota > Terriglobia > Terriglobales > Acidobacteriaceae > Silvibacterium > Silvibacterium sp. The sequence goes on from NZ_JASGFD010000038.1 coordinate 22,807, forward strand.
GCGCTCTCGCAGCGGCTCACAGTCGCGCACGCAGCGCATAGTCAGGGGTATGTAGGTTCGCCGGTTTTCGGACGGCCTAACTTTGCGGAAGAAGGCCGACTCTGGACCGTTCTCGCCGGATTGCCTGAACACGTTGCCACAGCGAAGCCGCTTGTCGAAACATTCAGTCGCGGGGTAACGGTGATCGGAGAAGATCCTGCGAGCGCGCATGCACTGAAGCTTGGCGGCAATTTTCTCATTACGGCGATGATCGCCTCTCTGTCCGAGGCCATGACCTACGCCGAAGCAAATGCGATCGATCCCGGCATCTTCCTCGAAACGGTGAACAACGCGTTGTTTCAGTCGACGTTTTACGCGAACTACAGCAAGGTGATGCTGCATCCGCCTGCGGAAGCAGCGGCTACCATCGCGCTGGGGGAGAAAGACACACGTCTCTTTCGCGAGGCAGCAGAACACGCGGGCGTGACTACGCCGCTGGCCGATTCCTTTGCGGCCAACTTCCGCCGCGCCATCGATGCAGATATGCAGGATGCCGACTGGGCCGCCGGATACTATCGGTTTGTCCGTGAAACGACCGGCCCGCAGGGCTAAACCTACTTCACCTACCGAGGCTTACGATATATCCATGGGAAACCTGAACGGGAAAACTGTCTTTATCACCGGGGCCAGCGCGGGCATTGGCGCAGCTACCGCGTTTGCCTTTGCGCGTGAGGGCGCACGCCTGCTCATCGCCGCCCGCCGTCACGAGAAGCTTGCATCGCTTGCCGCCGAATTGAAGGAAGCCGGCGCCATCGCGGTGCACACGCTGGTGCTCGATGTACGTGAGCGCGCGACAGTCGCCTCGGCGATCGAGGCACTCCCCACGGAATGGAAGACGATCGATGTGCTGGTGAACAACGCCGGCCTCAGCCGTGGCGTCGACAAGGTGTACGAGGCGAAGATCGATGACTGGGAAGAGATGATCGACACCAATGTAAAGGGACTGCTTTACGTGACGCGCGCGGTTGTCCCCGGCATGGTGGAGCGCAATTCGGGCCACATCATCAACCTGGGATCGACGGCCGGCGAGCAGACCTATCCCGGCGGCGCGGTCTACTGCGCCAGCAAGGCAGCCGAACGCGCGATCAACGACGGACTGCGCCAGGATCTGCTGGGCACCGCGGTCCGCGTGACCACGGTCGACCCCGGGATGGTCGAGACCGATTTCAGCCTTACCCGCTTTCGCGGCGACTCTGAACGAGCGGCGAAGGTCTACCAGGACGTGACGCCGCTCACCCCGGAGGATGTCGCCGAGACCATCGTCTGGACGGCAGCGCGCCCCGCGCACGTGAATATCGCACGCGTGCTCATGACTTCCATCGACCAGGCCAATTCCCTGCTTTTTAACCGCAAGCAGCAGGTTGGCACACGCTAATCGCAACCAAAGACGTTACGAATCTCCGGGCACATAGGTTCCTGCCCGGAGAAATCGTGACAACGGCGGTTACGATAGCTGCTTGAGCTTCGCTTCGATCTCCGCCAGCGCGGCTTCGAGAGCCGCCCTTCGATGCGGGCTCGATGTCCGCTGGTCGAGAATCCGTTCACGCTGCAGCTCCAGTTCCTGCTGCTGACGCTTGCGGTGAGCCTCGGCCGCTACCTGTTCACTCTTGGACTTCACAGGATCGACGGTCGCTTTCTCCGCCACCTGTTCCTCTACCGATTTGCTTTCCCATCCTCGCGCCATGTCTTTATGCTACCGCCCGGAACCGCATCCGCGGCGAATAGTGACGCATCTCTAGCCTGAAAAGAATGTCCATTCGGAATGGAGTTTCTATGAAAATCTGGCAAATCCCCGCCTTCGGCATCGATCATCTGCAGCTTACTGAGCGTCCGGAGCCTACACCCGGACCGGGCCAGGTTGCCGTCCGCATCCGGGCTGTTTCGCTCAACTACCGCGATCTGATGATCGTGCTCGGCCATTACAACCCGAAGCTGGCGATGCCCCGGATCCCCTGTTCGGACGGGACGGGAGAGGTCATCGCAGTCGGCGAAGGCGTGACCCGCTTCAAGGCCGGCGACCGCGCTGCGGGTATCTTCATGCAGAACTGGATCGATGGCCCGGCCAGCGCCGCAAAGCAAAAGGGCGCACTCGGCGGCGATATCGACGGCATGCTTGCCGAATCGGTGGTTCTCGACCAGAATGGCCTGGTCAGCGTGCCGGAACACCTTTCCTGGGAAGAGGCGGCGACGCTGCCCTGCGCGGCCGTCACCGCGTGGAATGCGGTGGTTCATGCAGGGCAGGTCAAAGCCGGGGATACGGTCGTGATCCAGGGGACGGGCGGCGTTTCTATCTTTGCGCTGCAGTTTGCGAAGCTGCTGGGCGCACGTGTGCTGGGCACCTCCGGCAGCGACGAGAAGCTGGCGCGGGCAAAGCAGTTCGGCCTCGACAAAGGCGTGAATTACCGCAAACAGGAAGACTGGGCCAAGTGGGTGCTGGAGCAGACCAGCGGCCAGGGCGCAGACCTGATCGTCGAGGTGGGCGGAGCCGGCACATTCGCACAATCGCTCAAGGCGGTGCGCGTAGGCGGTCATATCGCCCAGATCGGCATCCTCAGCCAGTCGGCAGAGCCGGTGCAGATCGGCCCCATGCTCCATAAGCAGGTACGACTGCAGGGCATCTATGTCGGATCGCGGACAGACTTCGAGGAGATGAACCGGGCGATCACCCTGCACCGTCTGAAGCCGGTGGTCGATGAGGTATTTCCCTTTGAAAAAGCTCCGGCGGCCCTTTCGGTCATGCAGAGCGCGAGCCATTTCGGGAAAATCGTAATCAGCCGGTAGGTTTTCCACACCCGGCGCACTGTTTTTGACCTTGCAGGCGCGAGAAAGCGGGCATCTTATGGGACACGCGGTTTACCCCCATCTGTTACGGCTCCGGCCACGGCTGGAGCCTCCCGCAGTGTCACCGCCGGGGAGGCCAATTTCCATGAATGCAATCCGCAACACCGTTAACTTCTTCAGTGCCATCGTCTTCGGCTGTGCCCATGAGCGTCTGAGCCGCCCTTTCAGCCTTGAAGACCAGTGCTATATGGTTTGCCTGAATTGCGGTATCCATGTGCCGTACTCGCCGGTGACCATGCGCCCGCTTACGGGGCGGGAAATTCGCCGGATGAAGGCGCTTAAGGCCGCTCCGGGCGTAGCGGTGCCTGCGGGGCCGGTGCTTTTGACTCGCGGCAAGAGCAATTCCACGGCAGCCTGAGAAACCCCTCTTCCCAATCTGGAGACAGCGTTCCCCAGACGCAATTTTGATGGATGATTGCGTTTCCAATTGTTACATTTCTGCTCGTAACTCCCGTCTAAAATACGGCTAGGACCAGATTTCCTCCCTCTGCCCAGCCGTACGACTCATGCCCACGCCTGCCCGCAAACGCCTCGCTTTCGCCCTGCCGCCACTTTTCATGGCCATGGCCGGTTGCGGCGTGGGACAGTTTAATGGCGCAAATGGCGGCGCTTTCAGCATTGAAGCGTCCTCGTCAGCCACCAGCACCACCGGGCAGGTGCAATTCACGGCCCTGCTGCCAAACGGGGATGCCGCGCCGGTTACCTGGTCGATAGCAGAGGGGGAAAACCCTGCATCCCTGGGCGAAGGGCGCATCGATAAAAACGGTCTTTATACTCCGCCCAGCGCCCTGGCGCACGATACCGTCGGGATACGCGTCCTGGCGACGCTCAAATCAAACCCCACCGCCCAGGCCAGCGAGCTGATTACGGTGAGTCCGGGGTTTGTGCAGTCCCTACTGCCTGAAAATGCGGCGCTAACGCCGGGCCACGATGTCGAAATCACAGCCGAGATCGCCGAAGTAAGCGACGGCTCCGTCCAGTGGTCGCTTGGCGGGGGCGCGTCGAGCGCAGACCGCGGCACCCTCTCCAGCCAGACCTGTTCGCACTCGCTCGACCAGTACACGACGTGCAAGATCACCTACACCGCGCCCGGCAGCATAGCTGCGTCCGAGACGGTGACCCTGACCGCGTCAGTGAACAATATTCGTGTAGCCACGCCGCTGCGCATCCTGGTGAACAACAATGGCTGGAACACCACGCCATCCGTAAACCAGACGGTGCAGAACGGTCCGATTTCACTTGGATCTTCCGGCGGCAACGACAACGATTACGACACCTATCAGGACAAGTCCGGCAATCCTTATATAGCGAACTGCTGCGGCGGCACCCTTGGCGCGCTGGTGCAGGACACCTCCGGCTCGCAGTACATACTGAGCAATAACCACGTGCTTGCCGAATCCGACCAGGCGCAGAATGGCGATACTATTGATGCGCCAGGACTTATCGATAACGGCTGCGTGCCGCTCGACCGCGCTTCCGGCAATATCCGCCAAGTAGGTACGCTGCGGTACTCGGTGCCCCTCTCCAGCCGCCAAAGCAATGTGGACGCGGCGTTGGCCGCGGTCACACCGGGCTCAGTCGATCCTTCCGGCAGCATTCTGCAACTCGAACCTACGGCTCCCGGCAATACCTCGGACATCGGCTCCGCACCGCCGGTTGCGGGCACGGGCGAAGCCCTCGACGCGACAAAGCTCGCGGACATCCGGCTGGTAAAGAGCGGGCGCACGACGGGCCTTACCTGTTCCACGGTGCAAGCTGTCGACCTCAGCGTGCAGATCGATTACTACAAGGACTGCGCTGAGACCCAGCCGTATACCACCAAGACATTTACCGGCCAGATCGGCATTTCCGGCGACCGCTTTTCCGATAGCGGCGACTCCGGCGCGCTGGTGGTGGATTCGGCCAATGCACAGCCTGTTGGCCTGCTCTTTTCGAGCGGCACGGACGGCTCCGGCAGTGGTCTTTCCGTGGCCAGCCCTATCGGAGAAGTCCTTTCAGAACTCGGCAGCCAGGCGGGAACCAGTTTCTCAGTGGTCGGCACCAGTACGCAGCACAGCGTCGCCTGTGTCCAGTATGAGGCTCAGCCGCCCGATCCATGGAACAGCCTTGCCGTCTCGGCGGACACACTCAGCCAGGCTAAAGCTGTCGCCGACACCTCCGGTCAGGCGCTGGTTGGCCGGGTGGCGGGCGTCATCGGCGTCGCCGCCGGCAAGAGCCTCGATAGCCCCGGAGATGCGGCGGTGGTGGTTTATACCGATGCCTCTCGTGGTCCGGTTCAAGTTCCCCAGACGGTGGGCGGCCTGCGCACCCAGCCAGTCGCAACCACGATGGCCGCGATCACCCGCGACCAGGCCCCTACCCATCCTGCGCCCGTCACTGGGCTGCACCTGACCGACGATGCCCTCAGCAATGCCGAGAGCCTGGTCACCCGCTATGCGCCGTCGCTTCTGGCCGATCCGGCCATCTTCGGCGTTGGCGTCACGCAGAGCGCCGACAATCCGACCGAGCCGGCCATCCTGATCCTGGTCGATATGAACCAGCTTCCGGCCTCGACTCCGCAGACCCTTGGCGGGCTGCGCGTGCGCTACATGCGACTCCATCCCTTCCACGTTACGCAGTCCAAGTACCAGACCGGCCATCATCCCTCGGCCTGCGCGCTGCAAGGGCTTACGCCGAGCGGCCGCGGCAGGAATATCCCGGCGATTTCAGACACGCTACCGCTGAAGCCTTTGGATTAGAGGATTGTGCCTTCCCGCCCAAGCGTAGCTTGGACGGGGCACCCTCATCTTCGCTGATTAAGAGGACTGCGGAATCCGCTGATGCGCAGCGGCGGTATTGTGGTTCCCACTCAAGCCAACTTCAGGCTTGCATGAGCCACCGTCCACATTCGCATCTTTGGGAAAAAACCGCTGGTCCCTCCATTGCGCTCCCTCTGGTCGCTGCGGCCGGAATGACAGCATCTCCCATGGGCCTCTATCTCAAACCGTCTGGGCATCCGAGAGCGCGGGCGTTTCGGCCTGCAACTGCTGCTCAAGTCCTTCGGGGAGAAATACCGTAAACACGGTGCTTCCTCCATGATCGGCATTGCGTTCGAGGCTCCTCAGCCAGAGGCGCCCATGATGCTTGGCGAGGATTTCCGCGCTGACCCACAGGCCCAGACCCGTCCCGGTGTCTTCCTTGGTGGTGAAGAAGGGCTCGAAGATGTGCCGCCGGGTCTCATCGCTCATGCCGCAGCCGGTATCGGCAAAGGTGACGCGGACGCCGGGCAGTCCGGTCTTCCAGTCACGCGGGATACGACGCACACGCAGCACCAGGCGACCTCCCCCCGGCGTCATGGCATCAATGGCGTTAGCGATGAAGTTGTTGAAGAGCTGGCGCATCTCGCCGGTAAAGCAGAACAGCGGTGCCTTGTTCTCGTAGCGGCGATCGATGTCGATCTGCAACAGAGCGGCGCGGCGCTCATGCAGCGACAGGACCGAGTCGAGCAGCGCGCAGGCCTCGGCATGCGCCGGCTTGGTCGATTGCTTGTAGAAACGCAGCATCTGCTGCGTGATCTCCGAGATGCGGGCCAGTTCGGCCTGCGCCAGCTCGGTATATCCACGCGTAGCGATGTCCTGCTGCGACTGATGAATCAGGTAGAGAAGGTTGGTGACCGCCTCGAGCGGATTGTTGATCTCGTGCGCGATGGAAGCCGCCAGGCGTCCTGCCGCCGCAAGCTTTTCAGACTTGCGCAGCGCATCGTCCGCGCGGCGCCGCTCGGTGGTTTCCGCGAGGATCATGCCGACCCAGCGGACTGTCTGCGTCTCGGTGCGCACCGGGTAGATGTTCGCGAGCCAGCTGCGCGCCTCAGCTGCGAGACGTCCCTGCACCGGGTCTTCGTTGGTGACCTCGAGATCGCGTACCGGCTCGCCGTCGGCGAAGACCTGTTCGATCGAGGCGCGCAGGGCCTGCGCGGCACCGGGCGTGAAGACTTCTTCGAGCGTCTTGCCGAGGTGCCGGCCGATCGTCAGGTTATTCATACCCGCGAGGAACTGGTTGACGCGCACCATGCGCAGACGGTGGTCGAAGAAGGCGAAGCCGATGGGCGCATTCGCGAGCATGGAATCGAGCAGGGCCAGCGTGTCATTCAACCCGGCCCGCTGCTCGTTGATCGAAGCGACCATCAGGTTGAAAGCCATGGTCAGATCGGCGGCTTCGTTCGATGCGGAGATGGGAATAGGAAAGGCTGTCGTGTCTTCGGGGTTGCGGATCAGCTTGCGCGTGGCGCGGGTGAGCACTCCGAGCGGCCGGGCGATCTGCCGGGCCATCAGGCTGGCAAAGAGTGTGCATCCGGCGATCCCGAAGAGCGCGGAAAGCAGGGTCGTCCGCAGCAGGCTGTGCAACTGCTCCTTATCCCGGCTGTCATCGGGGTAAATCCAGACCAGTGCCTGGAGCACGCCATGAACGCGCACCGGGGCTACCGCCTCGCGGTGCCCCCGGTCGCCGGTGAAGATGGCCGGCTTATCCAGATTGCGCAGGAAGCTGCGCTCGGTGGGCGTCAGCGTGGTAGCAACTTCGCTGCTGCCATCGTCGGCCAACAGCCGTCCGGTGGGATCCGTGACAACGACGGCGCTCACGCCGGGACTGCCACGCATCTGTGAGACAAACTGCTCGAGCGAGGTGAACGCCCTGCTTTCCAGCATGGTCGTGCTCTGCAACGCAATCTGCGATGCCTCGTACTCCAGGCGCTGGTCCGTGCGCGTCTGCAGCTCTTTATGCTGCTCGCTGATGACGACCAACGACAGGACGGCCAGGACCAGGATCTCGAAGATCACCAGCCCGCCGGTTAACTGGCCACGGATTGTGCGAGGCCTGAATGAAACCATCTACTGCCTTTTGCCTTTCCTGCGCCAGGCCCGGGCAGGTAAGCAACCGGCGTCAGTACGCCGGCGCCATCTCCCTGCTGCCTGACGCGAGCTTCCTCTCTAAATCGACGGCGATCTGCCGACCATGGAAGCGCCCGTTCTCGATAAATATCTCGTTGGTACGCGAACCTGCCACGACTACACCGGCCAGGTATACGCCCGCAACATTACTCTCGAGTGTCTCTTTGTCACACAAAGGCAGAAGGTCTTTGCCCTCCAGGCTCACACCCAGCTCGCGCAGAAACGCGAAGTCGGGATGGTACCCCGTAAGCGCAAACACGAAATCGTTCTCGAGCGTCACCGTACCGCGCGGCGTTTCGAGATGTATGTTGTCCGGTGTGATTTCCGTCACCCGGCTCTCAAAATAGGCTGTGATTTCACCGTTCTTGATGCGGTTTTCGATGTCCGGCAGAATCCAGTACTTCACATGCTTGTGCATGGTCGCGCCACGGTGCACCAGCGTAACCCGCGCTCCATGACGCCAGAGCTCGAGGGCTGCGATCGCGGCCGAGTTCTTCCCCCCGATGACTACTACATCCTGTCCGTAATACGGGTGAGGATCGTCGTAATAATGGAAGACCTTGCCGAGATCTTCGCCGGGAATCTTCATGTAGTTCGGCAAATCGTAATAACCCGTAGCGACGATGAGCTTCTTCGTCTCATAGACACTGTCGCGGCCGTGCTGGTCGCGCGTGGCCACACGAAACTCCCCGTCGTGCCCACTGACTCCGGTCACATGCCGGTATTGACGCACGTCGAGCTGATAATGGTCAGCGACCTTGCGGTAATACTCAAGCGCCTCATTGCGGGTGGGCTTGGCATTCACGCTCGGGAACGGGATATTGCCGATTTCGAGCAACTCCGACGTGGTGAAAAACGTCATGTGCGCCGGGTAGTGGAAGAGCGAGTTACACAGGCAGCCTTTGTCCACCAGCGCCGTGCGAAAGCCCGAACGCTGCGCTTCGATGGCGCATGCAAGGCCTGTGGGCCCGGCACCGATCACCAGCACATCGAAGGATTCGACCGGGGATGCAGTAGAACCTGCGATGGGGGACACGGATACACCCTCCGCTGCGGTAAACCCGTTCTTCTCACTCATCTGTTCATGATAAGACAGCCGCTCGCCTCTGTCGCCGCATTCCGCGACAGCTGAGGCCGATCGTCACATCTTTCATTTACCCTAAAGGGTTCGGGAAACAGCCCATATGGCTCCCAAGATCAGCCGGAGGGTTCGAACAGGTTCGGAAAGGCTCATACGCATGGCTACCATCAGGCAGGAAGATCTTATCCAGAGCGTCGCGAACGCTCTCCAGTACATCAGCTACTACCACCCGGTCGACTACATTACGAACCTGGCCAAGGCTTACGAACTCGAAGAGTCGCCGGCAGCGAAGGATGCGATCGCGCAGATTCTCATCAACTCGCGCATGTGCGCCGAAGGGCATCGCCCCATCTGCCAGGACACCGGCATCGTGACCGTGTTTCTGAAAATCGGTATGGAGGTGCGCTGGGACGCAGAGATGACCGTGGACGAGATGGTGAACGAGGGTGTGCGCCGCGCGTATCTCGACCCCGACAACAAGCTGCGCGCCTCGGTACTGGCTGACCCTGCGGGCGCGCGCCGCAATACGAAGGACAACACGCCCGCGGTCATCAACATTGAGCTGGTGCGCGGACACGACGTTGAGGTGACGGTCGCAGCCAAGGGCGGCGGCTCAGAGGCGAAGTCGAAGTTCGTCATGCTGAACCCGTCCGACTCAATTGTGGAATGGGTACTGAAGACGGTACCCACCATGGGCGCAGGCTGGTGTCCGCCGGGCATGCTCGGCATCGGCATCGGTGGCACGGCGGAGAAGGCGATGCTGCTGGCGAAGCAGTCGCTGATGGACCCGATCGACATCCAGGACGTGATCGCACGCGGCCCGCAGAACAAGATCGAAGAGCTGCGGGTGGAGCTCTACAAAAAAGTGAACGAGCTCGGCATCGGCGCGCAGGGACTCGGCGGCCTGACGACCGTGCTCGATGTGAAGATCCTCGATTACCCCACGCACGCAGCGAATCTGCCGGTGGCGATGATTCCGAATTGCGCGGCTACACGCCACGCACACTTCACGCTCGATGGCTCTGGCGCAGTTGCGCTCGATCCGCCGTCGCTCGAAGACTGGCCGACGCTGACTTATGACGTTTCGACGGCGCGGCGCGTGAATCTCGACACGGTAACTCGCGAGGAAGTGGCGAGCTGGAAGCCGGGCGAGGTGATCCTGCTGAACGGCAAGCTGCTGACCGGCCGCGACGCCGCGCACAAGCGCATGACGGACATGCTGAACCGCGGCGAGAAGCTGCCGGTGGACTTCACCAATCGCTTCATCTATCACGTTGGCCCGGTGGACCCCGTGCGTGAAGAAGTGGTTGGCCCGGCGGGGCCGACGACCGCAACACGCATGGATAAGTTCACGCGCCAGATGCTGGAGACGACCGGCCTGCTGGGCATGGTGGGTAAGGCAGAGCGTGGACCGGCGGCGATCGAGGCTATCCGCGACAACCAAGCCGTGTATCTGATGGCTGTGGGCGGCGCTGCTTATCTCGTGTCAAAGGCGATCAAGGGTTCGCGCGTGCTGGCGTTTGAAGATCTTGGCATGGAAGCGATCTACGAATTCGAGGTGCAGGATATGCCGGTGACCGTTGCCGTAGATTCCAAAGGCACCTCCGTGCATCAAACAGGACCGAAGGAGTGGCAGGCGAAGATCCAGTCGAAGCTGGCGGGGATTCCGATTCTCGCCTAAGCTTTGCACGATCCAAAACAGCGCACTCCTGCATCTGTTTCAGATGAGGAGTGCGCTTTTTTATGTCTTCATCCGTTCCGACTCAGGCTTTTCGTGAGGAAAAAGACTCTCTCGGCTCCGTGCAGGTCCCAGCCACGGCGTACTACGGCGCGCAGACCGCACGCGCGGTCGAGAACTATCCCATCTCGGGCATACACGCCCACCCGCAGCTCATTCGCGCCATTGGGATGGTGAAGCGTGCCGCGGCAGAAGCCAATCTTGAGCTTGCGCTTCTTGATGAGAGCCGCGCCCGCGCCATTATCGAGGCAGCGAACGAAGTCATCGATGGCCGCTGGAACAGCGAGTTTGTCGTCGATGTCTTCCAGGCCGGCGCCGGTGTGAGCTTCCATATGAATGCCAACGAGGTCATCGCCAATCGCGCGAATGAGATTCTTGGCGCGCCAATCGGCAGCTACAAGCATGTCCACCCTAACGACCACGTGAACTACGGCCAGTCGACGAACGATGTCTTTCCTACATCGATGCGCGTGGCCACGCTGCTGAATCTCGAGACGTTGTATCCAGTGCTCGATGCCCTGACTGCGACCTTCCAAGCGAAGGCAAACGAGTTCGACGGCGTGATGAAGTCGGGGCGCACACATATGCAGGACGCGGTGCCAATCCGCCTCGGACAGGAGTTTGCGGCCTACGGCTTGGCGATCGAACGGGCGCATGTGTCTATCGCACACGCAGCGGATTCTCTCCGCGCGCTCGGGCTGGGCGGAAGCGCGGTAGGCACGGGCATCAACACGCATCCCAACTATCGCGCCCGCGCCATCGATCACCTGAGCCGCATCGCTGACCAGCAGCTCTCTCCTGCGGACGACATGCGCTGGGCGATGCAATCGAATGCATGCATGGCCGAAGTGAGTGGATCGCTGCGTTCGTTGTCGCTCGAAGTGATTCGCATCTCGAACGACCTGCGGCTGCTTTCTTCGGGTCCGAACACGGGCTTCGCGGAGATTCATTTGCCCAGCCTGCAGCCTGGCTCGTCGATCATGCCAGGCAAGATCAATCCGGTGATCCCTGAGCTTGCGGCGATGGTCAGCTTCCAGGTGTTGGGCAATGACACGGCGGTGGCCTACGCGGTGCAGGCCGGGCAACTGGAGTTGAACGTGATGATGCCGACGATGGCGTACAACGTACTCCAGAGCATCACCGTCCTGGCGAACATGCTGCACCAGTTCGACACGCGCTGCGTTGCTGGCATCACCGCGAACGTGAACCGCTGTCAGCAGTACGCCGAGAGCACGGTTTCGCTGGCGACAGCGCTCAATCCGTATATCGGATACGCAAGGGCCGCGGAGATCGTGAAGGAGTCGGTGGCCACCGGCGAATCGATCATTGCGCTGGCGCGCAAACGGCAGCTGCTCAGCGAAGAAGAGATCGCGGAGATTCTCGATCCGAAGCGGATGACGGAGCCACAGATGCCGCTCGAGGCAGCGAAGCAGCGCGATAAGTCCGTGAGCTAGTCTACGTCCACAACCGTCGCGCCACCGCCTGCATTTGCCGCGTAAACACGGTGGCTCGACGGCTCGACAGCAAGCGCATACGGATGTTGCCCGGCGGCGAGAGTCCTCAGCACGCGACGAGAATTCGCCTCGATCACGCTTACCGTGCCATCGCCCTCGTTCGCTACGTAGACCCGATCCGCAGATTCATCCACGGCGACGGCAGCAGGTTTTGTCCCGACCCGAAGTGTCGCGATGGCGCGACCATTTCTGATTGCAGTCACCGTGCCGTCTGTGTAATTTGTAACCCACACAGCGCCATGTTTCGTGTCGGCCGCAACGGCGCACGGCCATGCACCGGTTTTCACTTCACGCACTGCCCTGGTCTTCTCATCCACGAGGCCGATACTGCCATCCTGCGGATGCGACACATAGAGTGTGTCCGCGTAAACGGCCATCCCCCACTGGTGCAGCTTCCCTGCCGAGAGTTTTGTCACCGTATTCGTTACAGTATCGAAGACTGAAAGCGAGTCGCTCTCGTAATTCAGGAGATAGACCCGATGGGAAGCGGAGTCGACCAGCATCATGTCGCAGAAGGCGGCCTTCACGTTGCGCGCGGTGTTGGTCGCGCCGTCGATCACCGTCAGCATCGGGCTGAAGGTGTTCGAAATGTAAACTTTGTTCGCCGTCTCATCGAGGCCAATGCCGTAGGGTCTGGCTGCTGTCGGCAGCTTCGTGAGCACCTTGTCCTTTTCGTCAAGAATCCACACGGCACGCGGCCCGTCACACAGGACATAGACCCGCCCGGTCGTCTCATTCACGGCAACAGCCACGGGACCGGCGCCGACGTTCACACGATGGGGCGGTCCGGAAGCAGGCATGATCTCGAGCGCATTGCGCGCAGTATCCACGGCATACACCGTGCGCGTCCGCTGATTCACTGCAATGGCCGACCGATTGAGCAACCCGACACTCGGCTCCTGCCCATAGCTCACCATTGCCCCCACTGCCGCCAGCAGGATGAGAATCCAGTTCCGCATGACATTTTCCTCGCGCACCATCCTACTCTGTAGACAAACGCTTGCCCACGGCTAGAATAGGACGACCCAAAATCATGCTGATTCTTCGATCCAGAATATTCGCTCTTGCTGCCGCATTTCTTTGTCTCCTGCCCGCTCTGCCGCTTCGTGCTCAGCAGCCGGTACCAGACTTCCGCGTTCTCGCCATCGCCGAGCATGGCGGCATTCACAAACCTTTCGTCGATGCTGCTAAGATCTGGCTCGCACAGGAGGCGCAGCGCGACCACTTCTCGATCGACTATATCGAGGATACGAAGCCGATCGACGCCGCTTATCTCGCGCATTACCGGCTATTCATCGAGTTGAATTACCCGCCGTATCACTGGACGCCGACGGCGGCCGCGGCATTTACCTCCGCTATCGAGAACGGCACGATCGGCTGGATCGGCTTTCATCATGCAGGTCTGCTCGGCGAGTTCGACGGCTTCCCAATGTGGCAGTGGTTTTCGAACTTCATGGGCGGTATCCGATGGACAAACTACATCGCGACCTTCTCCTCAGCCAATGTCCACGTCGAGGATGGGCAGCACCCTGTCATGCAGGGTGTGCCTGCTGTTTTCCCGGTGAAAGATGAGGAGTGGTACACGTGGGATAAATCCCCCCGGCCGAATGTGCATGTGATCGCCACGGTGGATGAGAGCAGCTATTCTCCCGACAGCAAGATCAAGATGGGCGGCGACCACCCTGTCGTCTGGAGCAACGAGCACGTGAAGGCGCGAAACGTGTATATCTTCATGGGGCATCATCCGGATCTCTTCGAGAACCCGGCCTTCACGACGATCTTCCATAACGCGATTCTCTGGGCATCGACCAAATGAAACGCTTCTTGCTGGCAGTTATCGCTCTCTGGGTTGCGTTGCCCGCGTGGGCTCAGCAACCCACCTTCCGCGTCCTGGCCTTCTACTCTGACACCGCGGAGCGCGACCATGTGGACTTCGCCCGCGACGCGATCCGCTTCTATAGCGATCTGGCCGAGCGCGAGCACTTCTCCTTCACGGCAACCACGCACTGGGAGGATTGCACCGCGGAGAATCTGGCTCAATATCGCGTTGTTTTGTGGCTCAACGACTTGCCCCACACGGCGGAGCAACGGACTGCCTTCGAACAATACATGGCGCATGGGGGTGGCTGGCTTGGATTCCATGCAGCCGGCTACAACGATGAGAGCACGCAATGGCCCTGGTTCGTGGATTTCCTGGGAGGCGCAGTCTTCTATGGGAACAGCTGGCCTCCTTTGCCGGCCACGCTCACCCTAGACGATCCGGCGCACCCTGGCGTCCGGGGATTGCCGGCGAGTTTCGTCTCACCGCCCAACGAGTGGTATATCTGGAAGCCTTCGCCACGACGCAACAAGAATGTGCATGTGCTGCTGACACTTTCGCCCTCGAACTATCCGCTGGGGCTGAAGGATGTGATCTACGGCGGCGACCTGCCCGTGGTCTGGACTAATACCCGCTACCGGATGATCTACATGAACATGGGCCACGGCGACCGCATCTTCACCGATCCGACGCAAAACCAGCTTTTTGCGAATTCCCTGCTCTGGCTTAGCCGCCCTAAAAAGTAAAAGCCGCGTCCGAAGAAGCGGCTTCCTCCTGATACGAAGAGCGATTACTGACGGCCGAAGCGATAAACCACGCCGGACGTGAAACCCAGGTTGTTCTGGGTGCCGCTGCCGTAGCGGGTCATCAGGTAGTTCGGCGTCAGACGGATGGCCAGGCCGGGCCCGAGGTTGTAATCCACGCTCGCGCCGACCTCCATATTGAAGGAGTTGCCGTCGGGATAGAGACCGATCAGCGTGCCGTCCAGACCGCCGGTGCCGGTGCTGAAATTGCCGTGGCCTACACCCGCAAGGACATGGCCGGTCCAACCCCAGTGCTGGCTCTCATAGAAACGCGCCGTAGGACCGGCCAGGAACGTGTACTGGCTGATGCTGGGCGAGAAGATCTGGTAGTAGTTCACGTTCGTGTAGGTGGTGCCGTAGTAACCGCGGAAATCCGCCGTGACGCCCAGCTTGCCCTTCAGGTAATCCGTTACGCCCACATTCCAGCCACCTTCATTGATGTGCTGAAGGTTCGCGCCCGGACGGAAGCGGAGATAACCACCGCCAAAGTACGTCTCGTACTTATGCGTGTAGGTGTCCTGGACAATCTGCTGGATACGCAGCTTGCGGCGAGCCTTGACGCGGGCCTGCGCCTGGCGAAGCACCTCGGCGCGCTCCTGCGTTCCCTCGGTCGCCGGAATTTCCGTGGAAGGCGCCGTCTGTGTCTGGGTCTGATCCGGCTGCTGCTGCTGTTGTCCGGTGGTAGTCTGCGCGCATACCAAAGCCGGCGCCAACCAAAGTGCCAGCGCCAAAACCTTGCGCTTTCTCAAGTGCATGAACCTGCTTGCCTCCACTGCCTGCTGACTCTGGGGGTCAAAATAACGAAATCTTTTCCCTGCTTTAGGTATTAAATCACTTGCGCGCCCTGCTTTGCTGAAGATTAGACTCTTTCCCCCGTAGAAGGTCTGGGCCGCATCGAAAGGAAACGAGGTTTCTACACGATGAAAGCATTCCTCGCCGGTCTGATTCTCGGCCTTCTGGCGCTCCCTGTCGCCGCTGCCTGCTATTTCCACCTCGGCCATCCGCCGGTCGCCGTCGCCGATCCGCCTTTTCCCTTCGAAAAGCAGATTGTCCACATGCCCCTTCACGCCCGGATTCACGCGGAGATGCCCAAATCTGCGCCGATTGAGGCCTCGGTCACCAATCTGGAGGCCGGAGCGCACATTTACCGGCAGCAGTGCGCCGCCTGCCACGGACTCTACGGCCGGCCTGCGAGCTTTGCCAAGTCCATGTACCCCCACGCGCCGCAGCTCTGGGCTCCCCATGGGGACGGAAATGTGGGCGTCAGCGACGATCCCCCAGGCGAGACCTACTGGAAGGTCGCTAACGGTATCCGCCTGACCGGGATGCCGGCCTTCGGAAAAGTTCTGAACGAGACGCAGATGTGGCAGGTTTCCCTGCTGCTGGCGAATGCGAACAACCCGCTGCCCGCCAGCGCACTCGATCTGCTGAAACAGCCGCTCGACCTGGACCCGGTGAACCTGGCGCCGCCGGCCGCAAATGCCCCTCCGCAAAAGATCACCGACCTGAGCGCCATGCCTTCGCCTCTGCCGCCTGATCAGCAATAAGGCCACCGTCGGCATTCTCGCCTGGGGAGTGAACCGCAGGTTCCTCCACTGCGCGAGCCTGAGGCTCGCTTCGGTCGGAACGACATGCATTGGTTGGCAACACCAAGGGCACCCATTAGGGATGCCCTTGGTGTTGCTGTGCGGAATGAGAGCGCAAAGGCTAGCCGTCATCGCTGCTGACTCCAGCCCTACGCGTAGGTTTCCTTTAGCAGGGCCGGGCGATGTTCCGCCAGGTGCAGGATCAGCTCACCGAAGAGACCGTTCGCCCAGGAGAACCATGGCCGGGTGTACTTGGCCGCATCGTCCTTGTTGATGGTCTCGTGGATGAAGTTGGTACCCGCGGTGGTGTTGCGGATGGTGCGCAGGCATGCCCTCTGCTCGGCCTCATCGGTTGAGGTGAGGGCGCGCATGATGACCGACATGGGCCAGATCGAGTTCAGCCCCTGGTGCGGGCCCCCGATGCCTTCCGCCGCCGTCCCCTTGAAGAAGTAGGGATTGTCTGTGCTGAGCACGAACTTCCGCGACGACTGGTAGAGCGGATCATGCACGTCCATGCAACCGAGGTAAGCGAGCGACAGGATGCCCGGAGCATTCGCGTCGTCCATCAGATTGCGGCCACCGTAGCCGTCGACCTCATAGGCCAGCATCTCCCCGTACTTCGGATGCTGCACGCGGCCATATTCCATCACCGCTGCGCGCACCTCCTTCGCCAGAGCCTGCGCTTTCTGCGCCAGCTCTGCGTCATGGTAGATGGCCGTTGCCATCTCAGCGAGCTGCTCAAGGCTGGTGATGGCGAAGAGGTTCGCGGGCACGAAGAGCGGATAGATACAGGCGTCGTCCGAGGGGCGGAACATGGAGAAGATCATGCCCACAGGGACAGCTGGATTGCCGTAGCCGTTCAGCATCAGCGTATCGGTCGGGATCGGCGACGAGCGCTGGAAGTGGTACGGTCCGGGGCCATCCTTACGCTGCTGGACGCGGAAAGTCTCGACGATGAGTTCTGCCGATTGCTTCCACTGCGCGTCGAAGGGAGCAGTGCTGCCGGTGGCCTTCCAGTAGCCGTGCGCAAGACGCAGCGTATAGCAGAGCGAGTCGATCTCCCACTTGCGCTCGCCAACGCCATGCTTCAGGTCGGTCAGGTCCTGCACGCTCCAGGAGAGCGGCTTATCATCGACCGACGGCATGAAGGCATTGGCATAGGGATCGATAAGGACACAGCGAGACTGGCGGCGGATGACACCCTCCACCATCTGCGCCAGCTTCGGGTCTTCCTTGCAGTAAGGGACGTACGGCCAGAGCTGCGCCGAGGAATCGCGCAGCCACATGGCATCGATGTCGCCGGTGATGACGAAGGTGTCCGGCTTGCCCCCGAAGGTTCCGGCATAGATGGTGGTGTCGAGCGTGTTCGGGAAGCAGTTTTCGAACATCGTCGCCAGTGTCGGATCGGCGATCTTCGCCTTTGTCTCGCGGATGACGCGCTCGATCGCGTCGCTCTGGAAGCGGCGCTTACCTGGTGCAGGACGCTCGCGGAGCTCAGGAGGGGGCGCGTCTGCCTGGGCCATGGCCATAGCCGACTGCGTGCCACCTTCCGCCACGGCGGCCCGTCCAGCGAGCCCGGCTACACCTGCGGCCAGACCGCCCCGCAGCATCGCGCGGCGGCTCATGCCAGCGTTGAAGAAATTCTCGTTGCTCATTCTCTTACTTAAACCTCCAGCGACGGCGGGGCCACGGCCTCCGACGTTCCCAGTTGCATGTTCGGTTCCGGGCTCATGCTGAAGACGATCTTCGCACCCCGGGCGATCGTCTCATGCTCGATCCACAAACGATCATGGTTCTTGCCATCCACCGTCACCGACGCGATGTACTGATCGGTGGGAGACTTGCGCTTCGTCTCGATCTCGAGCTTCTTTCCGCCAGCGAGGGTGATGGTTGCCTTATCAAAGATAGGCGAGCCGAAGACATACGTGCCGCTCGCCGGATCGACGGCGTAGAGGCCCATGGCCGACATCACATACCAGGCCGACATCTGTCCGCAGTCCTCATTGCCTGCGAGGCCGTCCGGCTTGTTGTCGTACATGGTATCGAGCAGCATGCGGATGCGCGCCTGTGTCTTGTGCGGCTGCCCCGCCCACAGATAGAGGTACGCCATGTGGTGGCAGGGCTCATTGCCGTGCGCGTACATGCCGACGAGACCGGCAATGTCCGGAGGAGCATCGGCCGGCAGCTTCGAATCCTGATTGAAGAGCTCATCGAGCTTGGCGACAAAGGCGTCGCGCCCGCCGAAGATCTCGATGTAGTGCTTCACATCGTGCTGGACGCTGAAGGTCGTCTCCCACGAGTTCGACTCGGTGTAGTCGCGCCACTTCTGCATATGACCCATTTCCTTAGGGTCATACGGAGTGGCCCACTGGCCGTCCTTGAGTTTGGCGCGGATGAACTTCGTCTTCGGGTCAAAGAGGTGCTGATAGTTACGCGAGCGCTTCTTCATCAGCTCGGCATCGCCGGTTTTGCCCAGCTTTTCCGCCACGCGCGAGCAGGCCCAGTCGCCGTAATCGTATTCGAGCGTCTTGCTCACCGACTCGCCTTCGAGATCGGCCGGGATGTAGCCCATCTGGCGGTAGTAGCCCAGGCCCTGATAATCGTCGTCCATGTTGCGCTTGCGCATGACCTTGTAGGCGCGCTCCCAGTCGATGCCGGGGAAGTTCTTTACGCAGGCCTCGGCCATTACGGATGCGGAGTGGTAGCCGGTCATGCAGGCGGTCTCTTCCCCCTGCAGCGGCCATACGGGAATACCTGCTGGGCTCTGCTCTGCCATGGTGATGAGGCTGTTCACCATCAGCGGCACGCGCTCCGGCTGGAAAAGCGTGAAGCTCGGATGCAGGGCGCGGTAGGTGTCCCACAGCGAGTAGGTGCTGAAATTGTGCTGGCCAGGATCGAGCTGGTGAATCTGACCGTCCATGCCGCGATAGCGTCCGTCCACGTCGTCCATCAGCGTAGGCGCAACCATCATGTGGTAGAGCG
This sequence comes from Silvibacterium sp., assembly GCF_047605705.1. Classification (NCBI taxonomy): domain Bacteria; kingdom Pseudomonadati; phylum Acidobacteriota; class Terriglobia; order Terriglobales; family Acidobacteriaceae; genus Silvibacterium; species Silvibacterium sp. The sequence goes on from NZ_JASGFD010000038.1 coordinate 42,135, forward strand.
AGGTGTAGAAGATCTGCTTCTGCTTGTCCGTTCCGCCGTCGATGCGGATGCGGCCCAGCTCCTTCTCCCACGTCTCGTGCGCGGCCTTGCGTACGCTGTCGAAGTCCCAGCCCGGCTGCTCTTTTTCGATATTCTTGAGCGCGTTCTCGGCGCTCACCGCGGAGATGCCGGTCTTCACGTAAACAGCTTCATTGGCGGCGGTCGCGTGATGCAGGACGGCCTTGAGCGCCGTGCCCTTCGCCTCGGTCGTACCCGCAGGCAACGTGGTCCCTTCGGCGACAATGTCGATCTTCGAAGGCGCCTTCGAGAACTGCATTGCAAAATAGATCTTACGGCCGTTCCCCCAGGAGTGGACGGTGCGTCCGCCGACGATCGTGTCACTGCCATGCACGGTAAGGAAGGCATCCGAAATCGGGTTCTTCGGGTCCTCGTAGGCATGGCTCCAGTCGAGGATGAAGTGGCTCTTTTCGCTCGCCGGGAAGGTGTACTTGTGTGCGCCTGTGCGCTCGGTCGCGGTCAGTTCGGCGAGGACACCGTAGTCCTTGAGCTTCACCGAATAGTAGCCCGGCTTCATCACTTCGTCATCGTGCGAGAAGCGCGAGCGATAGCCGCTTTCCGGGTTTTCACGCGAGCCGGCCTCCAGCTTGACGTCACCCACGCACGGCATCAGCAGCACGTCGAGCAAGTCGCCACATCCGGTGCCGCTCAGGTGCGTGTGGCTGAAGCCCATGATCGAACTGTCCGAGATGTGGTACCCCGAGCACCAGTCCCAACCCGCATTGAAGGTGTCCGGGCTCAGCTGCACCGCGCCAAAGGGCACGGTTGCGCCGGGATAGGTGTGGCCATGGCCGCCGGTGCCGATGGCGATGTTCACATACTGCGTAAGGCCGTCGTGCGCGCCACCCAATCCAACCTTGAACGATGGCTTGGCGACGAGGTTGGAACAGGCAGTGAGGGACGCCAGTTCAAGAAAAGTGCGCCTGGAGAGCATGCTGCGGGAAACCTTTCTATGAAGAGTGAGGCCGGCGAGCAATGGTGGATCCGGCCTATGTCAAATTTGTAACGGAAAGAGTGACGAATCCAGCGTTTTCCCGAAATTTGCAGGATGGAATCGTTACCGCGAGAGCACCAAGGATTACTCCTCGCCAATCTATCATCTTGCGAATTAGCGGACCAGCACTACGTCGAGAAAGCGCGGCCCATGCACGCCCTTGATGCGCGTCATCTCGATATCCGCCGTGGCTGAAGGGCCGGAAATGAATGTCGTCGGCAAGGTCGAAGTTGCATCCAGCCGCGCGAAGGCCTCCGGAACCGTCGTCACCACCTGACGGGCAAAGACGACGCACAGGTGGTAATCCGGCACCAGCGAAAGCGCCCGCTTCCCCTGCGCCGCGGTGTTCTGTAGCACCAGGCTGCCGGTGAGGGCGATCGCCACAGAGCAGCCGCTCAGCAGTCCATCGACTTTGTCGAGCTCGAGCGCAGTCATTTTCTCGCCGGGAACGAAATCGAAACCCTGCGGCAGCCAGTTCTCCGGAATGGCCTGCGGAAGCACAAGCCGATGTTTGCCGCGCCCACGCAGAATTTCCTCGATCTTTGCGCTCAGCCCTTCGCGCGTGGCTTCGTAGACTCCGGCGTCGTATTCGTGAAGGCGCTCCGCCAGCAGAGCCAGGCGGCTCTCTTCATCGAGAGCCGATTTCCGTGCATAGCTGCGAGGCAGCTCCGCGTACTCCTGCTCGCGTTGATTGTCATTGCTGGCACCGGTCGAAGCAGCAATCGCCGAGCGCACCTTTCCAAGAATCGCCGCGCGCGCCGTGCTCATGCCTTCGCTTCCTTTCCACGCTTCTCCCACCACTGGCGGAAGCTTTCCTTCGGCATCGCCGCCATATCGCGCGACTTCGTCCAGCCGCTCATCATCATGGGCAGGTGATGGATGAAACCATCGCTACCGACGAAGGGCTTCTGTCCCATTTTTCCAAGGTGCTGTGCAAGCTCGAGACGGTCGCCGCTGAGGAAGATCTTCGCAGCGGCCTGCATGCCGAGATTCCACGGCCCGAGTCTGCCTTTGAGTGTCTTCTGCTCTTCGCGCACCACTTCGCCACGCAGGTGAATGAGCACCTCGGGGATGTTGATCTTGACTGGGCAGACCTCGTAGCACGCTCCGCACAGGGATGAGGCATAGGGCAGCGTTGATCCTCGCTCCAGCTGATAGAGCTGCGGCGTGAGAATCGCACCAATCGGTCCGGCGTAGACCGAGCTGTAAGCGTGTCCCCCCGTCTGCCGGTAGACAGGGCAGGCGTTCTGGCAGGCAGCACAACGGATGCACTTGAGCGTCTGCTGCGCCTCGGCATCTCTGAGGATTTCAGAGCGGCCGTTATCGAGCAGGATCACATGAAACTCGCTCGGGCCATCGCCCGGACGCACGCCTGTCCAGACCGAGTTGTATGGATTCATCCGTTCGCCGGTGGCTGAACGCGGCAGCGTCTGCAGGAAGACTTCCATGTCCGCGAAACGCGGCAGCACTTTCTCGATGCCCGCGATAGTGATAAGCATGTCCGGCAGCGTGAGGCACATGCGGCCGTTGCCTTCGGACTCGACGATACAGACTCCACCCGTCTCGGCGATGAGGAAGTTCGCGCCGCTGATGGCTACCGGCACGCGCAGAAAACGCTCACGCAGATGCTGGCGCGCTGCTTCGGTGAGATCTTCAGGCCGGTCGCCGAGTTCCTTGAGCCCCATCTCGCGCGAGAAGATCTCGCGAACCTGATGGCGGTTTTTGTGCAGGGCGGGAACCACGATGTGCGAGGGCTTGTCCTTGCCCAGCTGGATGATCAGCTCGGCAAGATCGGTCTCCTTCGCCTCGATGCCGTGTGAGGCGAGCGTGCGATTGAGCCCGATCTCCTCGGTTGTCATCGACTTGATTTTGAGGACTTCCTTCGCGTTCTTCGCGGCGAGCAATTCGAGCACGATGGCATTGGCTTCCGCCGCATCGCGTGCCCAGTGAACCTGCCCTCCTGCTGCCGTGCAAGCCTGCTCAAACTGCACAAGATACGCATCAAGGTTGCGCAGTACGTGCGCGCGGATGGCGCTGCCGGCTTCGCGCAGCTCCTGCCAGTCTTCGAGCTCTCCGGTTACGCGCCCACGCTTGGTGGTGATGATGTCGGTCGCGTTGCGCACATTGCGGCGCAGCTGCGTGTCCTTGAGAGACTCTTTCGCCGCCTCCGGGAAGGCGACATCGGGCCACGCATGGCCGACGTCCGCGCTCACTGCACACCTCCGGTAGAGGCCAGAATCTCCGCAATGTGCATCGCCTTCACACCTGCGCCCTGCCGGTGCAGGCCACCGTAGATGTGCATCAGGCAGGAGTTATCGACAGCCGTACAAATCTCTGCCTGCGTCTCCTGGATGGAGACCAGCTTCTCACCGAGCATTTCGGTCGAGACATCGGCGTTCTTGATGGCGAAGGTACCGCCGAAGCCGCAGCAGCGATCCACATTCTTGAGCTCAACCAGATCGAGCCCCTTTACATTCCGCAACAACCGCAGGGGGGTGTCACCCAGCTCGAGTCCCCGCAGGGAATGGCAGCTTGCATGATAGGTCACGCGATGCGGAAACTCCGCTCCTACGTCCTCGATGCCGAGTTTCTTTACCAGAAACTCTGAGAACTCCCAGACTCGAGGCAACAGCGCATTCACATCGGCAATAAAACTCGGATCGCCACTCGCCTCGGCTGCCTTCGGATAGTGGTCGCGGATCATGGCCACGCAAGAAGAGGACGGAATCACCACGGCCTCGGCACCGCGAAAGACATCAACGAAATGCCGAATGATCGGCACGGCTTCCTTCAGGTAGCCGGTGTTCCAGTGCATCTGCCCGCAGCAGGTCTGCTCATATGGGAAGGAGATTTCGTGTCCCAGCCGCTCCAGTACGCGGACGACGGCCTTGCCCGTCTCCGGAAACAGTGTGTCGTTATAACAGGTGATAAAGAGCGACAGACGCACGCTTGAGAAACCCTCTCCGGCCGCGGTGGTGCGGCAATCAGAACCTTTTGCTCAAGCATAGAGCAAAGGCGAGGGCGAGGGAACGTCTCCCAATGGAACTCGTTTCAATAGGAAAGCGCGCCGCGGATTGACGGCGCGCTTTTTCTCTTCTACTCCGTTTACTTCTTCGCTGCCAGTCCGTTGTCAGTGCAGTCTGCGGGCTTCAGCACCGGGTTGCAACGCGCCACGGCGTTGCCGGGCAGCTCGACATCGTAGCCCGAAGCATGCTTTTCCGCCGCCGGGTAATCGGTGCTGATGATCTGCGCGCCCGTCTGAAGCACCACGTCGCGACGTGTAGTGTCGTTCTTCGGAGCCTCGCGGCCGGGCTCATCCGAACGCGTGCGAACCAGGTAGCCCTGCTTCACCAGCGCGTCGATTTCCTCCGGCGTGCCGTCGTTTTCCTCGGTAAACGCAGCGTCGGGCTGGCCCGGCACTGCGTTGGTGAAGAGGACTCGTCCCTGGAGCGACGCATGCCCCTCGGTGTACATATCCTCAAACCTGCGCTGGTCCATCAGGAAGATGACCTTGCCGCGTGCCTGCTTCAAAGTTGGCCAGTTGCCGGCACGGATCGCCTCGTTCAGCGTGGCGTACTTGCCGCGCACGTCGTCCGGCGTGACGATTTCGCTCTCTGGGAAGACCGACCGGATCTCTCTATCGAGATCGTCGAAGATCGCGGGCGTCCAGTCTTCCGGGGTCACCGTATCAAAGGGCACATTCTTCAGCTTGCCGTACTTGTTCTCGATGAGGAGGAAGACGGGCAGGTGGTGCGGATGCGCCTTCGACCACTTACGCACCTCTGCCAGGCAGGCGGTGAAGGGCTCGCAGCGGCTGCGGTAGTCCACGTCCTGCACGTGCAGGACTTTGAAGCCGGGCTTGTCCATGACGTGATCGGCGTTATACGGCGGATCGGCTGGGAGGCCAGCCTCGGCGATCGCCTTTTCACCGTAGGGATGCGCAAAGAGTCCCCCTTTGGTGTCAGCGAAGATATCGATCTCGAGCTGGCGCACGCCGCCGTCGAGCTGAGCCGTCAGCGTGGGATGGCTGTAGTTCAGCCCCTCGTACATCTTCGGGCTCTTCTGCTGCCAGAGCTTCGCAGCGCTGGGCGCAAAGCCGGCGTGATAGCTGTTGTGCGTCCCGATGACCTGGATCTGGTTGATGCGCACGTTGTCGTCGTTCTGCGCAGCAGCAACGCCTGCACTGCACAGGATCGCCGCCATGACCGGCAGCGACAGAGAGGCGAATACGCGGGAGGCACGAAGGTCAGCCACAAAAATCCTTTCGTTTGAGCACAAAATCGGAGCAAAAAATCTGGCTCCGCACAAGAAATCTTATGCGGAGCCGAAGGGAGGTGTGTGAATTAGAAGGTGATCTTACCCGCCACCTGCAACTGACGAGCCGGGAAGGCCGAGGAGATTTCACCGAAGGTGGAATCGCTACGGTTGTAGTCCGGATTCTGGTAGTTGACGTGGTTCAGCGCGTTGAACGCCTCTCCGCGGAGCTCGAACTTCGAGGTGTCGTTCCACAGACGGAAACTCTTGTGGAGACCGAGGTTGAGCTGGTTGAACTCCTGATCGCGGATCGAGTTACGACCCGAGTTGCCCAATGGCGCGTTCACAGGCATCTGGGCTGCGGTGGCAACCTTGGTCGAATCCAGGTAGCCGTTCAGAGAGGTGGTGGTCTTCACCCATGCGCTCTTCTTGGCCTTGGGATTGCCAGTGATGTTGGGATGGTAGACGAGCAGATCACTGATGTCCTGGGTTCCGCTCTCCGAGTAGGTGAGATTGACCGGCGCGCCGCTGGTGGCCATATTGGTGGCTGTCAGCTGCCAGTCTCCCAGCGCCATCTGTACCCAGCGGTTCGCACCGCCGCCCCACTCGCGATCCTTACCATAGGGCAGGTCATAGACCACGGTCAGGGTGTCGTTGATGGGCTGGTTGTAGGCCGACTGACCCACGTTGTACTTGGGATTCCCGAGGACGATACGCGAATTGTCGCCGTTCGGCGTGTCTAGGTGACCAGCCGCATTGTCGATGGCATGCGACCATGTAAAGGCGTTCAGCAAGTAGAGACCATATGAGGTGCGATGCTCAAGCTTGGCCTGCATCGAGTTGTAACGCAGGAAGCCATCGGGCAGCGAGACCTCGATGCCGGTGAAGCCGGTAATCGGACGACGCGCTAGCAGGGTAGCCGTACCTCCGAGAGCGTTCGGGGGTGCCTGGTTCTGGTCAGCCAGTACCCAGAGGTGAACGCCATGTGAACCGACATAGCTCAGGGTGAAGGTCGTGCTCTTGCCAAGCTGCTGCTGCACGTCGGCATGGTAGCTCTGCACGTAACCGGTGGAGATGTCCTTAGGGATGTAGCGCGTCTCTGCCAGCAGAGTGCTGAAGTTCGACGAGCTCACGAAGTTGGTCGGGTAGCCCTGGGCTACATCGCGGAAGCAGCCGTTGTAGTTCTGGCCGGTGCAAAGTGTCTGACCGGTACCAGTGGTGGAATATGCATACGGAGCAACCTGCGTGATCGACGAATTAACGATGTACGGACCATTGTAGGCGAGGAGGTTTTCGCCACCTTCACGGTTGAACTGATCGAAGCTCAGACCGTAGGCCGCACGAATGACCGTCGTCGGAGCCACCTGGTAGGCGAAACCGAAGTTCGGGGCAAAGTCTAGCTTGGGCATGTTGACCAGAGCGCGGTCATAGAGCGAACCGCTCTTGGCCTGGATCAGGGTATCGTTCGTGGGGTCGAAGTTTGCCAGGTGGTTGCCGCTGACGTAAGGCGGAGTAGCCAGTTCGTAACGGAGACCCGCGTTGATGGTGACCTTCGGCGAGAGCTTGAAGTCATCCTGCGCATAGAAGAAGTGCATGCGCTGGTGCTGGTTGATGACGACGAAGTTGTTGAGCTGGTACGTCGCACGGGCACCGGTCAGGAAGTCCGTGAGGTATGCAGCCTGCGCGTCCGCAGAGGCGCTGGTTCCGCCACCATACTGCGAGAAGCCACCGTTGAAGTCTTCATAACCATAGACTGGGTTGAAGTCGTCGATCTCGGTGTTCAGCGAGAGGAACTCCCAGCCGAACTTCAGCGAGTGACGGCCCTTGAGCCAGGTGTAGTTGATCTTCGGATCGATAACGAAGGGGTTCTGGAACTGCGGGTTCGAGGTCTGCGCGCCCCAGGCGGTGAAGCCCTGTACCGCTTCCGAGCTCAGTGCACGGATGACCGTAGAATCGGTGGGCAGACCGGGAATGCCAGCCTCGGTATTCAGGCTCGTCTGGCCGGCGAGGTAAGGAGTCTTACCACCCTGGGTCCAGGTAAAGCCGATACGGGCATCGACAATCTGGTTCTGCGTAAACGAGTGCGTGACGCCGGCAGCGATCTGCTGGTTATACGCGTGGATCGTGCCGTTGCCACCGCCGCCGTCATCACCCGGAACCGGGGAGGCGTCGACGATGTCGCCCTTGTGCTTCGAGTAGCGACCGAAGATGGTGGTCTTCGGGCTCATGAAGTAGTCGAGACGGCCGTCGCCCTTGTTATCCACGAGGGTAGCAATCGGGGTTCCGACATAGTTGGTGGTTGCGTAGTTCAGCGTGGTGTTGGCATTGGGCTGGGGCAGTGCTGCAAAGACCAGCTTAGCGAGCGGCGTCCAGTCCGACTGCGGTACCACACCATCGGAGTAGACTGTGCCCGTAATGGGGTTGCGAAGCGGGATGCCAACGCCGTTCGCATCTTTGAAGATGCCCTGCTGCTGTTCCGTGGTCGGAATGGTCGCCGTCGCGTAGGAGCCCTGGTTCTGACGGTTGCCTTCGTAGTCGGCGAAGAAGAAGAGCTTGTCCTTGATGATGGGACCGCCCACTGCGCCACCGAACTGGTTGCGGACCAGCGTCGGCTTCGACTTGGCCACGAAAGGACCTTCGGCGTTCATGTCGGTGTTACGGTTGTATTCCCACACGCTGCCGTGCAGCTTGTTGGTACCGCTCTTGATCGACACGTTGATGACGGCGCCCGACGCACGGCCGAACTCGGCCGAGTAGTTATTCGTCTGCACCTGGAACTGATCGATAGCGTCCGGCGAGGGCGGGATGGCCTGGTTCGAGAAGCCCTGGTTCGAAGTACCGTAGGCGTTGTTGTCAAGACCATCGAGCAGGAAGTTATTGAACTCCGAACGCTGACCGTTCACGTTGAACGAGGCGTCACGGCTGGTGACCGTCTGGTTTTCCAGAATGTTCGTATGAACGCCCGGAACCAGCGTGGCCAGATCGCCATAAGCGCGGCCATTCAGCGGCAGGTTTACGACTTCCGAATGATTGATGATCGTCGACGAATCGCTGGTTTCCGTCTGCAGCTGCGAGGCCGCGCCGGTTACCGTGACGGTCTGCGAAACGCTGCCCGGCTGCAGGCTGACGTCGACACGCTGACGGCTGTTGACGGCAACCGAGAAGGGCGAGGTGAGTGACTCGGCAAAGCCCTGCCCCAGCCCAATGCCAACACCACGCTGAACTACGCAACCACCAACT
>NZ_JASGFD010000039.1:0-50488 GCF_047605705.1 Silvibacterium sp.
ACGCGCGCGGGTCTTCAAGTTGTTCGATCACGGTGCCGTCACTCTTTTCGAGTGCTACCCGCTCCCTCTGAAAAGACGAGCGCACATCCGGTGCGCCGAACGGAGCGTGGGAGGCCCATTGATGCTTGAGATCCACAGTTACATTGACATCGTCGAGTAGTCCTGCCTTACCCTTCAGGCTCCACAGGGCTCCGCCTTGAATAAGGTGAGCGGACAACGATGAATAGCGGTTCCAGTTGTCGAGCCCACCGTGAGCGTTGATGGCAAGCTTTACGAGTTCGTTCATAGGGTCTTCCTTTCTTTACTCCGTCTGGTTTGCGATGAGAACTGCTCTGAAGCGCACATCGCCGCGCATCATCTTTGCGTATGCGGTCGCGGCATCTTTCAGCGGAAATGTTTCGACCATGGGACGTACATCCTGCAGCACGCTAAATTTCAAAGTGTCCGCACCATCGATGATCTTTCCAGTCAGCATGCCTTCTATGGACCGGGTGCCAAATACCAGGTCATAGCCTTGGATCGGGATCGGTTCACCGGGTACGGCGACGACGATCATCTTGCCCCGAGGAGCAAGGCCGGGAACCAGCTTGCCAATGCTCTTGCCACTCGGTGCTGTAGCAAGGATCACAGTGGCCCCACCGAGACTCTGGAGCGCTTCCGCAGGACTGCCAGCGTCCGAGTTGATGTAGTGGTGTGCGCCGAGATCTTTCGCGAGCGACTCTTTATCCTGGCCCCGCCCAATCGCGACGGTCTCGAAGCCCATCTTCCGTGCGAACTGGATACCAAGATGGCCCAGGCCTCCAACCCCCAGGATCGCGACCAGGTCTCCTCCGCGCGCCCCGGAGTTGCGCAGAGCATTGAAGGTTGTCAACCCGGCACACAAGAGGGGAGCTGCGTCCGTCGCGGTCAGGTCTTCGGGAACAGAGACAATCCCATGCGACTCCGCAAGCATGAGCTCGGCGTATCCGCCGTCAGAGGTCACGCCACTGATGACAGGGTTCTCGCAGTTGACGAAGTCTCCGCGGAGACAGGAGGGACAGGAGCCGTCGTACCCGCCGATGAAACCGACGCCAACTCGCTGGCCAATTGACCACCTCGTCACATCAGTTCCAACCGCTTCAATGCGCCCGACGACTTCATGGCCTGGCACGCGCGGCAGTTCGAGACCCGGGAAGCCTGCTTCGATGGTTCCGCCATCGGAGTGGCAAACGCCGCATGCTTCCACGCGAATAAGGACTTGCTGGCTCGCCGGAGTTGGGATGGCCCTTTCCACCAACTCCAACCTTCCGGGCGATACGACGGCCATTGCGGAATAGGTGTTTTTCATAGTGATCGCTTGCTCCCAAGTCTTTCCGTTGTAATTCGAGCTACTGGAACTGTGTTCGTAGAAACGCCCCGAAATTCCCCTACTCGAAGAGGAAATCGCTCAGCTCGATTGTGACGATCAGTGGCTCGGGGGCTGGAGTGTTGTCTTCTTTTCGCGGAAAGATCCGCATCTTCGTCGGCAGCACGATTCCCTGGACTTCGACCGGATCAAGCAGGTAGCGTGCCGCCGGGTTTCGCCCCTGTATGTCTACTTCATAGTCGTGTCGCTTGAGGAGCCCTTCACTATCGAAGTAGAAGGTTTGCACGGTACTATGTGTCGCGATGGCATCAGGAAAAGTGACGCGGAGGCGGCGCCAGGTCTCGCCTTGTTCCTGCCATGGCGCAATCTCCTCATAGGTCACTCCGGGCTGCCTGAGGATGAACGGGGAGGTCAGGTAGGTCCACATCGTGTAACCGGCGAAGTAGGCAACCTGAGGATTGCTCCATGGGGTCTCCATCTCGTACCCGGCAAATGATGCGCGCGGATGATTCAGCTCTTCGACCACCACGCCCTCGGGAGTTTCGATCGTTACGTGATCCGGCGTGAACACCGAACGATTCTGTGTTGGCGCAAAGGGCCAGTGTGAAACCACCTCGTTCTTGAGGTTTACTCGAACATTCGCATGTTCAAGAACGGTCGGCTTACCCTTCAGGCCCCATAGAATCCCTCCCTGCACGAGACGAGCGGACAGATAGGAAAAGCGGCGAAAACGATCGAGACCTCCGTGAGCATCGATGGCGAGTTGACTGAGATCCTGCATTGAGTCTCCTTCTGATCTCCCTGCATGAACGGGAATCTAGGCACACCTTGAATGTCGCAGTGCCAGATTCATGCTAGGGATTGCACTCAACATCCACATGCCCCGATTCACGTAAACGTCCATACCGAGATCGGTGGAGAGCGTGCCCATCAATGCTCGAATCGCTCGAAAGCGGTATGTCGGAACAGAGATAGCGAGAATAGACTGAATAGTGGAGGCGTGATGGAAACCACAGGTCGGATTCGCATACTCTTGGCTGACGACCATCCCATGATGCGGCGCGGGTTGGTTGAAGAGATCAACGCGCAGAGTGACATGCAGGTTGTTGCGGAGGCGAGCAGCGGGGAAGAAGCTTTGTCCTTATACCGTCAAGCCTCTCCAGATGTTTCACTGATCGATCTGAGAATGCCCGAGATCGATGGCCTCGAAACGATCCGAAGAATTCGCGCATTCGATTCCAACGCAAAGACAATTATCCTGACGACATCTCTGGCTGATATTCAGGTCTTCCGTGCTTTCCAGGAGGGGGCTTACAGCTATCTCTTGAAGAACATGCTCCGTGCGGAGCTACTTGAAACGCTGCGGACGGTTGCCAAAGGGAAGAAGAAGGTCCCTGGCGAGGTGGCTGCCAAACTGGCGGAGCATGCTTTGGATCAACGCCTCTCCGCACGAGAGGTTGCGGTTCTTCAGCAGGCATCCCGTGGAAACTCGAATAAGCGAATCGCCGATGTGCTCCGGTTGTCAGAACACACGATCAAGACGCACTTCAAAAACATCCTTCAAAAGCTAGGTGCTCAGGATCGAACGCACGCGGTTGCCATCGCTCACAAGCGTGGCTTCTTCGATGTCAACGAAGAGCTTTAAGCAGTACTTCGAGGCTCAGTGCTCGCCCTTTGGAATTACGAGCTTTCGACGGATCTTCCGGAACAATCGAGTTACCAGAGAACCTCGCTCTCCTGCATAAGCTATCGAGGCTGGAATGCGCAACATGATCGAAGTGCCAGACGCCACCTTTACCTCGATTCTGCCGTTGATTTTGGAGACTCGCTCTCTCATGCCAGGTAAGCCGAAATGGCCTTCGCGTTGGCCCTTGTTCAAGATCCCGGCTGGTATTCCTATCCCGTCATCCACGATCTTTACGCGAAGCTCGGCCTTATCGAAATGAAGCTCAATCCCGATGTTGGAGCCCTCGCTATGGCGAAGTGCATTCCATAACGCCTCGCGCACAATGCTGATGATCTCTTCCCCGATCAGCACTCCTAGCGGCTGTATCGCGCCGGAGACATTCGTCGAGATTGTGATCGCTGGATTCGCATCCCTCAATTCAAGCACGAGTTCCTGAACGGCCGCAGGCAGATCGTGCGAAGCCGCAGATCCTCCTCGCAGTTCGAATACAAGTTGTCTACCTTCCAGCATGACCTGATCGGAGTAGATGAGGATCTCCTGGAAAATTCTGCGCTTGGGCTCTTCCTCGATCAAACGAGTGGATTCCGTGTGAACGCGAAGCAGCACGCTCTGAATGCCTTGAAAGAAATTGTCGTGCAACTCACGGGCGATCTTTTCGCGTTCGTCACGGCGCGATGCGAAGGACTTGCGAATCTGTTCGGTCACGTACCTTAAACGGATGGCGTATAAAGTCCAGAGCGTCAAGACACCGAGCACGCAGCACAGCGCCATAAACCAACGGCTCTGGATAAAGGTCGGTGCAACATAAAACGGTACGGATACCTCAGACCGGCTGGCGATTCCGCTGCTGTTCAGGGCTGCAATCCGCAACCGGTAATGCCCTGGTGGCAGGTGGGTGAAGACAAGTCTCCGGGTGTCGCCAGCGTCTTTCCAGTCACTATCGAAGCCCTCCAGCATGAAGCGGACGCGGGCTCGTTCGGGCATGAGGAGAGCGCCAACAGCTATATCGAAATCCAGCTCGTCCGGCTTGGGCTTGAGAGAAAAGCCGTTGCTGAAGGAGATATCCTGCCCGTCGACGTGAACACGATCAAGAGCGATACCGGGCGGTTGAGGATTCGAGGCGATCTTATCCGGATCAAGCCATGCGAGCCCCTTCAGCGCGCTGAAATAGAGCCTCTGGCCAGGCCCTTCTACAAGCGTTGGCAACGGTCGAACCGATGTCGGCGGCCCAGGAAATCCATCGAGATAGTTCAATTGCAAAACGCGGACATGATACGAAGTATCCGCAAGTGCTCGCCGAATCTCACCAGCGTCGATTCGCAAGGCTCCATTGACGGAGTTTAACCACACATCTCCGTTGGCTCTCTCTACGATCCCGCTCACGCCGTGGATCAAGTCAGAGTCCGCGGCACCAATCGTTGTGAACTTGTTTCCACGAAGTAAGGCGAGGCCCTCCGATCCACCCACCCACACATGATCCTTATGCTGGGCAAAGACCGTCACATTGCCGATGGCCAAGCCGTCGCGAGTGCCAAGACGTTGGGTCGTCGAACCTGATACTCTCAGTATCTGATTGGACACATATCCGAGCAATACGGAACCATCATCCATGGCCAACATGCTGATAGGAGTCCGGAGTGGCTCGTGAGCAAGCACGGGGGGCTGGCCCCAGGTTCCATCCTTGTAGGTCCAGGGCGTCTCGCCTCTTAAAGAGACCCATAAGACTCCCCTGTGGTCGAGCGCGATTGCCTGGACGTCTCTGAGACTTCCGCCACCTGGAATCCGAAGCTTCTGGACTGTGTTACCGGAGACATGGATTACTTCTCCGTAACCTCCTATCCACAAATCCCCGAGCGCGTCGACATAAAGACACCTGACTGTGGAGTCGGGAAGCTTGGTCGCCACAAACGAAGCTCCTTCAAGGGTGCGCATAGGGGAAGGGATCGGAAAGAGGCCGGCGTATACCTTGCCGCGATAGTGTGCCAGTGCGATGCTTAGAGTTTCCGCAGACAATGCAAACGGGTGGAAGGGAGTTCTGCGAAAGTAGTCGATGCCCTTTGCGGTGACAAACCAGACCCCGCCCTCACGATCCGAGAAGCCTGCCAGAATATCGTTACTGCTGAGCCCCTCGTTTTGATCGAAGTGATCGAACCAGGAATCCTCAACCCTTCCTGGATGCCTGGCATACTGCGCGGGCAAGTGAGATAGTCCACCGCCCTTCTGGCTGAGCCAAAGATCGCCATCGCGATCAATCAGCCCGATGTCTCTACTCTTGTGGAAGCCGCTGTCACTCTCTACCCATTCGCCAGAATCATTACGGTGAAGTACGCCCAGTTCATCGCCGCCGGTCAGCCATCCACTGTTCGGTGAGGTCATCAGGATTGCTGTAGGAGAACTGGTCACGGTAGGGACGAATCGATCCGATCCCCGTGGAAGCAGATTGAGCTTTCCTCCGAATGCCCCGCTCCAGAGATTGCCAAACGAGTCGGTCTGGGCGTAGTAGCTGCTTTGCTCATTGAGTCCCATTTCTGAGCCGACCAGATTCCATTTACCTGCTTGAAAACGGGAAAGCCCATAGGGAGTGCGCGCCCAGATGACGCCATCCCTCTCCGTGAAATTACGCAACGTTCCTCGAATCAGTCCGTGCCCATCAGGCCCGAAATTCAGGACCTTACTACCTCTTACCTGCGAAGCGCCGCCGAATCGATACCCTATCCAGAGACTTCCATCCGAAGCTCCGAAGACCGTTGAAATCTCATCTGGGAGCAATCCGAGAGAGCTCGCTGAGAATCTACGAAACGTCAGGCCGTCGAAGCGATAGAGCCCCGCAACACCACCTAGCCACAGGAAACCATCTGTAGTTTGCGTGATCGCCCAGTTTCCCTGCGGTACACCGTCTTGAACAGTCCACGATCGGTGGTACATCTGAGCGATCAAGAAGGGCTCTTCGCGACCGGCCTGTGCATAGACGGGCGAGCCGGCACCAAGAAAAGTCACAAGTGACAGAAGCATGGGATGGGGTCGAATCGGCGCTATTCCTTTCGCGCAAATCTGGCGATTTCTTCGAAGCGTGAGGCGGTTTCGCCGCAGCGGCACGCCTCAAGAGAGGTATTGCTCCATCATATCGCCCGCACGCAGGGCGAAAAGACCCAGCCACGTTGCCTGCACCTTATACCGCGCAGGTCGGTTTACTGGGTTGCGATACCTACAAAGCATGAAAAGAAAGAACGCCATTGAGGTATGACTCCGCACATGCAACTGCTCCACACTTGTGCTGCGGAATCCCCCTTTTGGAGACCTGTCTATGCGAAACATTTTCCCCGGAAGCAAAGAAGTGCCGGTCACGAACGCGCCTCGATTCCAACCGGAGCTGGCATTTCCTGAATTGACCGAAGGGATGATCGATAGGGTGCGCAGGTTTGGCTCTCTGGAGCGCAAAACGAAGGGCGAACTATTGTTTTCACAGGGGACCCGCGACACGGATCTTTACCTGGTGTTGAACGGCTCTATCGATTTGTTCGCAACGGGACAAGATGGGGAGCATCTGCACGCAAACCGGCTCCAGCAAGGGCAGTTCACTGGCGAACTAGACCTATTGAGTTCGCGTCGCGCTCTGCTCAATGCTGCCTGCGCGACCGATTGTCTTCTCATCCGGGTCAACCGCGACGGGCTGCGTGCATTGATGCGCTCAGAAGCGGATATCGCAAACCTCATCATGCAGGCCTCTATGTGGCGTCGACTGCAGTTCCTGGGAAAGACTGAGGGGGGCGTCACCGTTGTCGGACCTGTGCGTCATGCCGAGGTCCTCAAGGTCCGCCGCTTCCTGACACAAAATAGCTACCCCCATCGCGTTGTCGAACCCGAGGCCATTGAGAGTCTTCAGTATCACGGTGACGACGGAAGCCTCGTGATTCCGACGATTGTTCTGGCCGATGGGCGGGTACTCCGGGCGCCTTCGCTCCTTTACCTTGCTGAAGAGTTAGGCGTTGCGGAAGAGCCGCAGCAGGATATCGTCTATGACCTCGTAGTTGCGGGTGCCGGACCGGCTGGACTCGCCGCAGCGGTATATGGCGCTTCGGAGGGTCTTACAACTCTTGTCGTCGAAGGCATCGGTCCTGGAGGGCAGGCGGGTACAAGCTCTCGTATCGAGAACTACCTCGGCTTCCCGACTGGCGTATCCGGAGAAGAGCTCGCTTACAGGGCGCAGGTGCAGGCGCAAAAATTTGGCGCCAGACTGACGATCGCGCGCAACGCGGTTGGCATTCGATACCGGAACCGCGACCTCTGCATCACCTTGACTGGTGGATTCGATGTTTGTGCTCATAGCATTGTGATCGCCACGGGAGCCAGCTATCGCAAGCTTGAGGCCGAGAATTACGCTGCTTTCGAAAACCACGGTATCCACTACGCAGCGACGGCTATGGAGGGCAATCTCTGCCGGGGAGCCGAGGTCGCGGTGATCGGTGGTGGAAATTCGGCAGGTCAGGCCGCGGTGTTTCTGTCGGGCCTCGCAAAACATGTTCACCTCATCATCCGCCGCAACTCATTGCGGGAAACGATGTCGGAGTATCTGATCTCACGCATCCTAGCCTCGGGCTCAGTCACGCTCCACACTCACACCGAAGTGATGCGGCTTGATGGCGCAGGCGATCTTGAAGACATCACGGTGAGAAATAACGTCACAAATGAGACGAAGATAATTGTGACGCGCAATCTCTTCGTGATGATCGGAGCTGATCCCAATACGGAATGGCTCCGCGGCCAGATAGCTTTAGACGCCAAGGGATTCGTTCTTACCGGAGGGCAGTACGGGTTCGAGGAGAGCCGTTACTCAACCAGCATGAGAGGCGTCTATGTTGTGGGTGATGTTCGTGCCGACTCAGTGAAACGTGTGGCGTCAGCAGTGGGTGAAGGCTCTGTCGTTATCTCTGACATCCACCGTTTCCTGGCCTCGCGAAATGCTAAGGAGGAAGAGTCATGACTCCTCCTCCGATGTTCCAAAGAGCCAACCACGTTGACGATTTCTTCTACCTAAGCGACGACAGGTAAAGTTTATAGATGTGAAGAGGCCACTCGATTGCGGACGCTCCTCCGCGGAACTGCGGCGCTCGGTCAATCTGCGCTACCGGAAGATAGAGCCAGCCATCCTGGAGCCAGGGTGCATCGGACCAATGGAGACGATGATCCTCGATGATCGTGGAAGCCTTTCTATCGGGGGTGAGTTTGACGATGGAATCGTTGCCGAGAACTTCGAGATAAAGGTTTCCATCAGAGTCGATCGCTGTTCCACCAAGTGCGCCGGTTTCGTACCAGAACTGCACATGTTGAGAAAGAATTGCGGGCGCGATGGACGGGTCATCCAACAAGCTTGTTTCAATGCGATAGAGAGGGCCAGATAGTGGCTGAAAATAAAACCACTTTCCATCCGGGCTCACTTCCATCTGGTCTGCGTTGAGTATGACCGGCCTGCCATCGGCGCTATGCAACGTGAAGCCATCGACGACAATCGGCTTGGCCCCGGTCGTGCTCTTATCATGATCCAGCACTCTGCGGGCTTTGCCTGTCGTCAGGTCGAGAACGATAATTCCGGGAACGCCAGCATCCGTAAGATATGCAAGGCGCCCGTGAAAGCGAATGTCATCGACATAGCTTTTGCGCCCGACTACGCCATCCCCAAGCGGATAGATCTTCCGTACCTGATGATGTTGAAGGTCGATGCGAACAACCTTGGCTGCGTTGGGCAGAGTTTCTGCGCCAAAATCCGGAGAACCCGTGTCCACGACCCAAAGGTCTCCGTCCGGTCCTATGCGGATTGCGTTTGTACCTACGAAAGCCTTATCCACCGGCTTCCCCGGAGTCCAGTCATTCCATTTGGCCGAGGGAAACGGATGAAACCTGCCATCCCTGCCAAATTCGGCCACGGATGGATGGGGGCGCGATGTGACCCCTGGGTAATTTACAAAGATATGTCCGTCTTTGCTGACGGTAACGCCGTTCCAAACAGCATGATTCTCCTGAGCAATGCTTATAAGGGGATCGGGGCTCTGCGCGCATGCACTGAATCCAAGCATGAATGCCCATGAGAAAAACATTGCTGACAGGCCGTGGGCGATGGTTTTCATGTTAAAGGCCTCGGATGAATGTTCGCGGCGAACCATCCTCAGGGTCGACGAAAATGATGTCGTCCGGCTGGCGCCGCGGTGTATCGACTGATAGAAAAATTACCGGCTCCTCAATGATGTGCGGAAGAGCGTGCACGACAGTCTTCTTGAAAAACAAAAGATCGCCCGGCTCAAACTCTGCTTGCTCTTTCGGATCTTCCATCCAGAAAGTTCCCCGACCGCTCAGCACGTAGAGATATTCGTCGCTATACGCATGAAAATGCGCTGGCGTTCCCTTATAAACACGGAACACTCTAGCGCTCGCTTCTTCTTCATTGGTTAGATACTCATCGATCAGCAAAGTATCTGCGTGGTCCGGAAATGTCTTTGCAATCTCACCGGGCTTGAATCGGTGGGATTTGTACTTCTCGGTCATCTCGGTTCCTTTCCCGTTGACTAAAGAGACTTATGGAAAAGGATGCTTCATGCCTGAGACAAGTCGCGGGAAAATAAATAGCTGATGCCAAAACTTGGCTGATCGATATCAACGTCCGCAGGTGCAACTCTGCGGACGTTGACGTTCGAATCTACTTAGCCAGGGCTGCTGCCAGCTTGTCAGACGCAAGCTCGATGGCAGCCCTGGCTGCCGGCGTCTCGCTCAGAGCATTAAGCATCACGAAATCGTGGGTAGTAGCGAGAAACCGGACTGTCGTTGTGTCGACTCCCGCTGCAGAGAGCTTACGGCCATAGGCTTCGCCCTCGTCGCGAAGAACATCGTTTTCGTCTGTAATGACCAGGGCCGCAGGCAAGTCTTTCAATTCTGCGCTGGTCGCTCTAAGAGGGGAGACCGTAATTTTCTCGCGATCCTCAGCCTTGGGAGCATATGCGTCCCAGAACCATTCCATGGCAGGTTTCGTAAGCCACGGCCCGGAGGCGAACTGCTGATAGGACCCAGTATCCATTGAGGCGTCGGTTACGGGATAGAAGAGCACCTGGTAGCGAATTGCCGGCCCTTTCCGCTCCTTTGCGAGAAGCGTCACGGCAGCGGTCATGTTGCCCCCGACACTATCGCCCGCAACTGCGAGACGGTTGGGATCTACGTTGAACTCGCCAGCATGTTCGGCAACGTACTTTGTGACCGCATACGCCTGTTCGATCGGCACAGGATATTGAGCCTCGGGCGAAGGCGTGTAGTTGACAAAAATGAACCCCGTAGCAGTTCCGGCCTTCTGTGTCTCATGGACCAAATCCCGAAGCAGACGATCGTGCGTGTTGCTACTCCCCAAAACCCAACCTCCTCCGTGGAAATAGATCACGACGGGGAGCTTGTCCGTGACACCCTCCGGACGGTAGACACGTACAGAAATCTTGCCCGTTGGACCTGCCGCAATTTCACGGTCTTCGACGGAAGCAGGTCGCTTCGCTACGGTCCCGGACTGCGCATCCTCCAGGATCTTTCGCGCGTCGGCATAGGGCAGGGTATAAATGGGCTTTCCACCTTGAGCGGCAAGCCCATCGATGAAAGCCTGAGTCTTCGGCTCCAGAAAAGGTGTACTGTTCGGCTGTTGCGCGATCGCAACTGTGCCGGCCAAAGGGAGCGTAGAAGCAACTGCGACCTGGCGAAGAATGTTCGAGGATTTCATACCTATATCTCCTTGCGCGCAAGAAGCACGCATAGATTGCACTGTTGTAAGTGGAGTAGTCGTGCGCGGGAAACATCTCCGAATCTCCCGCCAAGAGCTCTACCAGCGAAGTCAATTCCGGCGATAGAAGAAATGCGGCCAAGTTGACCGGCCGCATTTGCCAATCAGAAACCGGCTAGGACGATCTTGCCATGCGACTTTCCGGTCTCCAGAAGCGCATGTGCTTTACGAAGATTGGCCGCGTTGACTGTTCCAAAACTCTTTGCGACAGTGGTGTGGATGATCCCCGCATCGACTAGGCTTGCGACCTCATTGAGGATGAGGTGTTGTATCGCAATATCCCGCGTTGTGTAGAGCGAACGAGTGAACATGAATTCCCAATGCAAAGATGCTGCCTTGCGCTTGAGTGGCAGAGCATCCAGCACCTTGGGATCATCGATGACTCCAAAGTGCCCCTGCGGAACTAGCACCTCAACGAGAGTGGGATAGTGCACTTCAGTGCCAGTCAATCCGGCGATGTACTCCACGCCTGTGAGTCCCAATGCCTGCAACTGCGGACCAAAGGACACCGTGTGGTCAATCACGTGGTGTGCTCCGAGATCCAGGCACCATTTTTTGGTTTCTTCCCTGGATGCTGTTGCGATCACTGTCAGACCAGTGAGTCGCCGGGCGAGCTGAATCAAAACGGATCCGACACCTCCCGCGGCTCCAATAATCAGCAGACTTCCGGCATCCGCAGGCTTTCCAGGTTTCACTCCGAAACGATCGAACAAGAGTTCCCAGGCGGTGATACTCGTGAGGGGAAGCGCGGCGGCCTGTTCGAAGCCGATCGACTTCGGCTTGTGACCGACGATGCGTTCATCCACAAGGTGCAGTTCAGCATTGGCGCCGCTGCGTGCGATCGATCCCGCATAGAACACGTCGTCACCAACCTTGAAGAAGGAGGCATCCGGCCCAACCGCCTTCACGGTGCCCGCAACATCCCAACCCAGAACGCGGTGCGAATCGCCAGGAAAAGGAGGAGCCGAACTGCGAACTTTGTAATCTACCGGATTCACAGAGATCGCCTTGACCTCGACGAGGATATCTCGCCCTGTGGCAACAGGTTCAGGCAAAGTGATGTCCACCAAAGAATCAGTGGCATCGATGGATAGTGGCTTGGCGTAGCCGACAGCTTTCACGTGGTGGTCCTCCATTGGACGAAGCTAGAGTTGCGACAGAGCGGTAGTTTCAAGGAGCACAGATCAACCACCGCTCATACAGCAAACGGAAGAACCTCTGGCCGAGTAGAAACCTTCTGAAGCCGGCTTTACTTCGATTTTCTAGGGCTACTCACTAATGAAGGAAGCCTCAACAGGCTGAGTGAAGCATCGCTCCTTCGAGGGATACACGTCGACAGCACCTACTCATGACGGGACTTCATGCAGATGGAAACACCGCACCTTCCGCTAGCGTCTGGACATAGTGTGCTTCCGAGGTAGGTTCGTCAATGAGTGACAAATCGACAAAGCACGTATCGAGGGCGAGTCCTTGAGCGCTAAGGCCTGAAGGCGTCAGTTGAGAAGGTTTCGATGGGATGTTTCCGCTATGTCGCCTTATGAGGAGGAATCGATGCTCGCTCTTTCGCCGCGAGAGGAAGGCCGCTGACCAGTTTCTAGAATCTGGCCCTCTGTAAAGTGAATGTTTTACGGCTCAAACGTTCAGCTTCCACCCATACACGTTTCGCTGTTTCTTGGTCTGTCGCTTGTGCCGGTAGCTTTACCTGTGTGGGTGCACCCTTAACTCGAAGAGTCCTCCGGGGCCATAGTATCCGCCAGCAATGGCATTGGGGGACGTTGCGGCATACAGGGTTGGTAGTGCGCCGCCGTGAGCGTCACGAGATAGAGGCTGTGCCAGCCAGACAACCAACCAAAGAAAAGAGCCGTCCTCGCCGGGGCCGGAGCGATGGAAGTTGGCAGCGGCAGCGCCTGGATGCGCTTGTGTCGCCACAACAGGAGAGCCGGATTCCTCTAGACGGCGCTGCAACTCGTAGGCGAAGAGCGAATCCGCAAGCTTCGACTGGGCGTATGCACCTGTAGGACTGTATTTTCGCTCGCCTTGTAAGTTCTCGAAGTCAATATGCGCGAGATTCATCGTACCGCTCGACACGATCACGATGCGCGGACCTGCTTTCTGCTTCAGGCGAGGGTATAGCAAGCTCGTCAAAGCGAACGGTCCGAAGAAGTTGTTGCGAACTGTCGTTCCAATCCGTCTTCGGTCAACTCGCGTTTCGGAACTGCCATCACGCCTGCATTGTTAATGAGCAAGTCGATGCTCGCATTTGGGTAGTTCTCCGCATACCAGCCCGCGAAGCGAGACACACTCGCCTGCGAGGAAAGGTCGAGAACCGTAGGCATGATCACAGCACCAGGTACTTGTTTCGTGATGCGTGAAGCTGCATCCTGTGCCTTTTCCTAGCTGCGCGCGGGAAGAGCCAACTCTGCGCCCTTGCGAGCCAGCTCTAATGCGGTTTCAAAGCCTATACCGGAGTTGCCCCGATGATGACCGTCCGTTTCCCGCCTGTGAGGGAATGTCCGCTGCTGACCACTTCATCTCTGTGTTCGTATGTGCCATCTTTTAGCCTTTCTCCTACTGCTGGGCCTGCAGAAGCCAATTGGCGATATCGTGACAAATATTTTAATTTTTGTCAAAATGTCTATATGCCGCTTAAAGCCACTAAAGTGAAAATAGAGGCTCGCCGCCGAACCATCTTGCAGGCAGCGCAGTGGTGTTTCCTCAACTTCGGCTTTGGGAAAACAACTTTCGACGATATCGCCAAACGGGCGAACCTATCGCGAACGCTGCTCTACAAACAATTCACAGATAAGGAAGCTATCTTCACAGCCGTCTTTGAAAACTGGCTCGTTGCAAAGCAGCCAGCGGCCCGGCAAGCTGCTACCGGGAAAGAAAGCCGGTACAGACGTTTGCTTGCGGTCTGCCGCATTATGGTTCTTGAACCATGGAAGGATATGTTCGGTGCTCCGATGGCCGGAGAGTTTCAGGACGTATGTGAACGCCTTGATCCAGAAATAGCCCAGGCACACCGTACTGTGACGCTAGACTGCATCACCAGTATTCTGACCGACGCATCTGTAGCGGAGGTCTTCCTGCTCGCACTGGACGGGCTTTTGGCCGATGAACCGAGCGTCACGGCCTTGGATGCTCGCATGCAGCTTCTCGTCGAACGGTTCGCTTCGGACTCGTCACGAAAGGTGGCTAAATGAAGATTGTGTTCCTTGGCGCAACGGGTATGGTTGGCTCTGGCACCTTACGCGAAGCACTCAACGATATTGATGTAGAAACCGTGCTCAGTGTGGGGCGCCGATCTTGCGGCTTAGTGCACCCAAAGCTCCAAGAGCTGATTTTGCCGGATTTGTTCGAGATTGGCAGAATCGAGGATCAACTCAGCGGCTACGATGCTTGCATTTGGGCTTTAGGCATCAGTTCGGCGGGGATGAAGGAGCCGGAATACAAGCGCATCACGGAGGACCTCACGCTCCTTTGGGCGAGAACACTCCTCAGATTGAATCCAACCTTTTCGTTTTGTTATTGTTCAGCCGCTGGTGCAGGGGGCAGGTGGATGTGGGCGCGAGTACGTCAGCGGGTTGAGAACGCGGTCCAGAAGATGCAATTCTTGCACGCCGGAGCGGTGCGCCCGGGCTTCATCCAGCCAGGTCCTGGGATCAGCAGTCGAGTTCGGCTGTACCAGGTTGCTATCGAAATTTTGCGCCCAGTCTTTCCACTGGGTGTGCGGCTCTGGCCATCACTCTTCACCACGTCTGAAAGGCTTGGACGAACCATGCTGCGAGTTGTGAAGGGTGAAACGAATCGTTTCATACTGGAATCTAGCGACATCAACCGACTGGCGCAGTAACAGCCAATCACAAAGGCATTATCTCTAGACGAGAGCAAAATGGGATCGATCCCATAAGCGCCTTATGAGGAAGTCGTGCCGGTCTGCCGCCCGGAGAGCCTGTCTGTCTGGTCTAGGCACTGCAAAGGAGCCAACGTATGAGGACGAATGCGAGGCTGGTCTTCCATTGACCAGGGAAGGCAGACTAAGGACTCCTGTAACGAATACGAGTCCAGCCCCTTCACTTATCTGCCCTTCGTTAGAGGCCCATGATCCTGCTCGGTCGCAGAGATCGAGGTAGCAGTGATCTGCGGGAGTTCCGCGCTTCTGGAGAGCCTTGAGAGCAGAGTCAGCACCTTCGGGCTTGCCATTAGGACCGCCAACTGCCCAACCGGGTAACACAACTCCATAGTCCCTGTAGGTCCAATGCCATAGGTGGTGGACTGGATGCATGCCATAGCCCGCGACGAGTGAATGATCGACAGCATTTCTCCCCAGTATCCAGGCGATCTATTCGAAGGCGGCCCGGCGAAGGCTGGGTGAGGGTTCGAGCGCGTTTGCCATCAGCAATAGGGCACTGCGATGCAGGACGCGCTCGGCGCTGCCCCATGTGTATTCGTCTTCCTGAAGAGTGACGTGAAATGGATGAGCAGAGGCAGCGTTTGCAATCGAGGTGGCCTGCCGCATTATGGCCTCGCGGGCGACCACGTGTAACTTTGGGGGCGAAAGCGGGAAGGACGCCAGGCTGTACAGGCCTAGAAGTGACGGGTCGCTCCAACTAACCTCAGACTGCTGACGGATGGTGATGCTCCGAGCGACATCGACAGAATCGTCCGCGTAGGTCAAAGCGTGCTCCGCATGTGCCCATAGAAGCTCGCCAGTACAATCATGATCTGCGTAGAACGGGTCCTTGGCGGCCACGTTCGGATTTCTCTTGAGCCACTCCCAGGAGCGATCAGCTGCTGCGCAAAACCGACGGGACTGATTGCGATCCGTGGGCGCGAACAGCCGTGCGGCCTGAAACCTCACGGCGGTAAAGTCTGCTGCACTTCCTGTCGAAGCTGCTGCTGCGATTTGAGGATTTGGGTCGGCTTCGGGTGGTATTCCCCATGCAGCCGACAGAGAAGCTTGCGTTGCGCCGTCGACCTTGTGCCGAACGCCTCCGTCGGGGTCTTGCATTTTCAGCATCCAGGTCAGTCCCCATTGTGCCTCTGCGAGCAGCTCGGGGTCAGGAGGGGAAACGAGAAGAGTCGACCGGGCCGTTCGATCCTGTAGCTGATACAGGTGAAGCATGTAGCTGACCGCTATGGAAGTCATGCTTACCCATCTTCCGTAGTCGCCTGCGTTATACCACCCTCCCGTTAGGTCGCAGCGTTCTGAAGTTCCGGCGAGTATAGTCGGCTGCGTATGGGACGCGGCATGCTGGATGCCAGTGGCAGCGAATCGCACCACTTGCGCTAGTTCTTTCTTCCCAGAACAGCTGCGATCTTGGATGCTCTTGTATAGGGCGTGTCCCGAGTCGCCCACGGAACAAAGATGTCGGGTGTTATGCCGTCATTGGCATTCGAGCCGTCTTTAAGATAGCCGACACAGTTTGGGATCTTGACCTGAGCATGGGAGTGCGTCAGCGTCGTAGGAATACCGCCATCGACGAACCCACAGCCAGCTCCGCCCGTCAGTTCCCCGACAACCCGGGCGGCATGATTATCCTGCAAAAGACCGGCGAACCGTTCCGCAGAAGACCAACTGTGAGAGTCGACAGCTACGAAAAGCGGCAAGCGATTGGCGCCCTCATGATAGGAAAGCTTCAACGGATTAAAGAGAATTGGCTTCGAATCCCACTCCGAGAACGATCCAGGCTTGGCGTAAGGAAGTATGCCGCCCCAGTACAGCTTCTCCTCTCCCACCAGCGAGCAGGTCAAGCGTCCATCGTCAAAGACATGGCTTCGATCACATGGCTCTTCACTTTCGGCTATCGCCATCTTCAACCGTTCGGCCGCTGCGGTTAAGACCTTTTGCGGCTGCTTCCCTGCACTGATGTCCGATTCAACACTGTGCAAATAATCCTGGAGCCGGGCTGTCCAAAAAGGCACTTTCAGAAATCCCTGATGCTCTTCGATCAAGCGTACTGGCGTGAGGGAACGTGCCACTGCCTCGTTCCAGTCATCGCCACCATCGTTGTGCGTGATATCGATCAACAGCGCTGTTGCTCCCAGCGTGTGGAGCTGATTGGCTCGTTTCACAACTTCAGCTGTCAGATAATTTGAAGCTCTGAGCGCGACACGGATTTGGCAACTATGATCACACGCACTCTTATCGTCCAGATGTAGTTCACCGAGAGCATTCTCACAAGCATCCGGGAATCCATGCTCGTTGAAGTTCGCGATTCTGATCACGCCCACTTTCGAGCGATGAAGATCGAGAAGGCCTCCGGGAAAGAGATTCGACCCTTCGCCGGAAATCGTCACGAAATTGGGCAGAAGAGAAAACTCTATGCCCTTTCGTCCTGGAGTCTTGAACCCCAGCCGACTACACAGCGATGCCGATTGAGAAGAGGGATCCGCGGCTTTGGCCGATGGCCATTTCAACGACAGATGACCATCCCCAAATGCGTTCAGAAACTGCTCGAATATATGCTCGGCTGCCTGATCGCTGGTTGCAGATCGAAGTCCCTGCTCGGCATCCGCTCGCAGCTTTGGCAGGTCAAGATGGCGATCTTCAATCGCCCAATCCAGATCAGCGTAGTGGGAAGCCATCGCGGCGAGCAGCTCGTGAAAATCATCCAGCCAGAGCTGCGAGTCGTAAGCGCCATCTGGCTTTGGAGGCACTTCATCCGACTGGGCCACGATCCTGAGCGGCTGCACAACGAACGAAGCCAACAAAATCAGCGGGAGCGAGGACCTCAGCAGCTTCATACGCGTATGTTACACAGCGTAGCGGAAAGGGGAAATTATTTCGTTTGGATTCGAACTCCCGATAGCCTCGCCTGACATTAAACGTCCCGCCCGATAAAGCCTTTCCGCCGCATCCAGTTCCAGAAATCGCGCGCGGTAGGAGATGGCAACAGGGAAATGATGAGAAACGCTACTGTCGCCAGCAAAAACAGCGCAAATATCACCGCTGTAATCACGATGACAAACGTCTTGAGTGAAAACGCCGCGATCGATAGAAGCATGGAAGTCTCTGTCTTATAGGATGTTTTAACACTACCTGTCGGTCTCATACCGTCCTGCTTTTTTCGCAGCCATCTTCTGAGCCGCAGGGATTCCCCTGCTTTACCCCGCGCTGCCGGCAATAAATTTCTCTCTTCCCATAGTCATTCGAGTGGAGTAGCATCCTTTCCCATAGCCATTCGAGGGGAGAGCACGGCATGACGGTAAAGAAAGCCTACGAAACAGGCGACATCCTGCAGGGAACACTGGACATGCTGATCCTGCGCACGCTGGTGGTGGGCCCTGCGCATGGACACACCATCGCGCGCATGATCGAGAACAGCTCCGAGAACGCGCTCGACGTGGAGCAGGGATCGCTCTACCCGGCGCTTCACCGCCTAGAAGATCGCGGCCTGCTCTCTGCCGAATGGGGCGTAAGCGAAAACAACCGCAAGGCCAAGTTCTACCGGCTGACAACCAAGGGCCGGAAGGAGCTCAGCGCCGCGGCAGGCCGCTGGCGCAGGATGACGCGCGCCATCGGCCTCATCCTTGGGGAGTCCTTCGAGTAAAAGAACGTCTTTCGATACGAGGCAGCGCGGGAGGCAAAGCAGATGAGCATACGGCGTTTTACGGATCGATCGCGGAAAGACCAGGAGCTTGCCGACGAGATTGCATCTCATCTCGCCCATCTTCAGGACGAGAACGCCGCGCGAGGTCTTTCGCCAGAGGAAGCTCAACGCCAGGCACGGCTATGTCTCGGCAACCCTCGTACGATTCGCGAAGAGGTGTGGCGTAACCGTTCGATTCCCTGGCTCGAAGATCTCTGGCGGGATCTCCGCTTCGCGCTGCGGAGTCTCGGCAAGACGCCGGGCTTCACCCTCATCGCCATCCTTGTCATCGCTGTGGGCATTGGCGTAAATACCGCGGTCTTCTCGGTGATCAACGCTGTTCTCCTCAAGCCGCTCACCTACCCTGATCCCCAGTCACTGGTCGAGCTGCGCAACACCGGCCCCCAGGGCGCTTTCGCCGCCGCCAATATTCCCAAGTTCAACATCTGGCGGCAGCAGACCAGTGTCTTCGAGCGCGTTGCCGCGTATGACTTCGGCGGCGCCGGCATGAACATCACCGGCGGTGATCATCCGCAGCAGGTGCAGGGCATCCATGTCTCGACGGATTACTTCGCCCTGTTCGGCGCACCTCTGGTCGCAGGACGCACCTTCACCGCGGCCGAAGATAGCCCGCACGGCGGCCAGGTGACTGTCATCAGCTACGAGCTGTGGAAGACCCGCTTCGGAGCCAGCCCGAAGGCCGTGGGATCGACCATCCAGCTCGATGGCCAGCCTTACCTGATCGTCGGCGTCATCGGCCGCAGCTTTGTCACCGACACGCCCGCCGACCTCTGGGTGCCGTTTCAGTTCGACCTCAACTCGCAGGACATGGCCCACTACTTCACCGCGGCCGCGCGCCTGCGGCCCGGCATCACGCTTGCACAGGCCAATGCCCAGCTCCGGATCGCCGCCGACCAGTACCGGGCTGCCTATGGCGTCCAGTCGCTTCCGCCCCACGGCAGCTTCGACGTCCAGTTATTCCAGGAGGCATCCATCGGAGATACGCGCTTCCCGCTCCTGGTGCTGCTGGGAGCCGTCGGCCTCGTTCTCCTCATCGCCTGTGCGAATGTCGCAAATCTGCTGCTGGCAAAGGCCTCCTCAAGGAGACGGGAGTTTGCCACACGCGCAGCCCTCGGCGCAGGACGCGGGCAAATCCTTCGCCAGCTGCTGACCGAGAGCCTTACTCTCTCGCTCGCCGGCGGCGTACTCGGCCTCATCCTCGGATACGCCGGCGTTCGCCTGTTACTCAGCATCAATCCCGGCAATATTCCTCGTATTGGTGAAGACGGCGGCCACATCACCCTCGATCCAGCGATCCTGCTCTTCACTCTTGGCCTCTCCCTGCTCACCGGTGTGCTTTTCGGGTTGTTCCCGGCCGTCAGCGCATCCCGGCCGAACCTTTTGTCCGCGCTCAATGAGAATGGCAGCCGCTCCGGCATCGGCACGCGCAGCAGCAAACTCGGCTCGAGCCTGGTGGTTCTCGAAATGGGGCTTACGCTGGTCCTCGTGATTGGCGCCGCGCTGCTCATCCGCACCTTCCTCAAGCTGCAGGCAGTTGATCCCGGCTTCGCCATGCACAACGTCATCAGCATGGCCATGTCCGTCAGCGGCAGCCGCTTCCAGACCACCGCACCGGTCGCGCAGGTCATCCGCGACGGTACGGATCGCGTGCTCACCGTTCCAGGGGTGATCGACGTAGGTGTGAGCAACGGCCTGCCCATGGTGGGCAGCTTCGGGATGGTCTTTGATGTTGTCGGGCGTCCGAAGGGAGATGGGCCTTTCACCGGCGATGCAACCTTCGACTCCATCTCCTGGAGTTACTTCAACGCCCTCAAAATCCCACTGCTGCGCGGCCGCGCCTTCACCGAGCAGGACGGCGCGGGGACGCCGCTGGTAGCTGTCATCAATGAAGCCATGGCAAAGCAATACTGGCCGAAGGGCGATCCTCTGAACGACCGCATCCAGATTGCACCGGGCGTGGGACCGGCCTTTGCCGAAGGACCGCGGCAGGTGATCGGCATCGTGGGCAACACGCACGAGATGGGCCCCGGCATTGAGCCACGTCCCGCCATGTATATCCCGATGGCGCAGATGCCCGATCTCGAGACCGCGCTCAATTCCCGCGTCACGCCGCTCTGGTGGATGATCCGCACGCAGGTCGATCCGCGAACGCTCGTTCCCGCGATCACCGCAGCGTTGCGCGAGACCAGCGGTGGACTGCCTGTGGCCCACATCCGCACCATGGAGGAGATCGAGGCG
Organism: Silvibacterium sp.; assembly: GCF_047605705.1. Lineage (NCBI taxonomy): Bacteria > Pseudomonadati > Acidobacteriota > Terriglobia > Terriglobales > Acidobacteriaceae > Silvibacterium > Silvibacterium sp. Next base: position 20,688 of record NZ_JASGFD010000039.1, read on the forward strand.
CGCAACACCGCACGCCAGCGCTTCAACATGCTGCTGCTCAGTGTCTTCGGAGCCGCGGCGCTGATCATGGCCGCAATCGGCGTCTACGGAGTCATGTCCTATTCGGTGCAGCAGAGGACGCAGGAACTCGGCATCCGCATGGCGCTGGGGGCGCAGGCCTCCGACCTGCGCCTCACGGTCATCCGGCAGGGCATGATGCTGGCGCTGATCGGCGTGGCAATCGGCATCGGCGGAGCCTTCGGCCTGACGCGCTTCCTGTCGAGCTTTCTCTTTGGGGTGAAGACGCTCGATCCGGTGGCCTTCATCGCCATGCCGCTCGGGCTGTGTGCGATCGCACTGCTGTCCACATGGGTTCCCGCGCGGCGGGCTACCCGCGTCGATCCAATGACGGCTCTAAGGCTGGAATAGCAGGAGAGAACGTTCCCATCGCGGAGGCTACAGCCGACAGCTTCGCGATAGACGCAGCGAGGTTTTCTCTGCTCTAATTCTGCCCAAACGTACTGCAGCTGTTCCGCGTTTGCTGACCCCTGCCCGGAGCCGGAAAAGAGCAGCCACGGGAAGTCATCCGGAGGGTCGCGCCCGCGGCGCAGCAGTGCGCACAACGTGGCGGAGGTGTCTCCTTGATCGAATCTACGGAACCTCAAACGGACCTTCGGGGAACAGACTTGCAGTGGAAGAGAATCCCGCTCACCCACGGAAGCGGCCATATACCTGCGCTCGGCTTCGGTACGCTGATCCCCGACCCTGCCGTGACAATCACGGCTACCCGGGATGCGCTGGCAGCAGGCTTCCGGCATTTCGACTGTGCCGAGCGATACCTGAACGAGCGACAGGTTGGGGAAGCATTCCAGGCAGGCCTGGCCGCCGAAGGACTCACACGCGACGAGATATTTGTGACCACAAAATTGTGGAACACGAACCATCGTCCGGAACGCGTGAAGCCAGCCTTTGAGGCCAGTCTGCAAAGACTTGGCCTTGATTACCTGGACCTCTATCTCATTCACACACCTTTCGCATTCCAGCCGGGAGAGGAATACGACCCGAGAGACCAGGACGGCCGCGTGATCTACGATGACGGCGTGACCCTGCTTGAAACCTGGGGAGCCCTGGAAGAGCTTGTGGATAGCGGCAGGTGCCGGGCCATCGGGCTGTCAGACATCACCCTTGACGGACTCTCGCCCATCTACCAGGCTGCGAGGATCAAGCCCGCGGTGGTCCAGGTGGAATCACACCCCTATCTCCCCGAGACCGAGCTCCTCGATTTCTGTAACCGGAACGGTGTCGTATTGCTGGCATTTGCGCCGCTGGGGCACGGCGTGAGCGATCTGCTGAAAGATCCGGTCATCACCGGGATTGCAGCGCGTGTCGGAAAGACACCTGCACAGGTGGTGCTGGCATGGGCCGTCCAGCGCGGGACTGCCTTGCTCACCACGCCCAAATCTGCGGCTCGCGCACGGGAGAACTTCGACATCTCCGCCCTTCCCGAAGACGCGTTCCACGAGATCAATCGCATCGAGACCAGGCAGCGGCTCAACGATGTGGTGAACACCGGCTCGCCGGGCTTCATTCCACGGGTAGAGAAAGCGTAGGAGCCCTCGAACATCCGGAGCCAACCATGCAGGACGAACAGATCCGCGCAGCCTTGAACGCTCACTGGCAGGCCTCCGCCGCTGGCGATGCGGAGGCAGAGCACGATATCTACGAAGACGATGCGATCTGCGACTATCCCCAATCGGGGGAGCGAATCCTGGGCCGTCGCAATCTGCAGGCCCTGCGGAGCCATCACCCCGGCAAACCCGCGGGCTTTCAGGTGCGGCGAATCCTCGGAAACGGAAATCTCTGGGTTACGGAATACATCATCTCCTACCAGGGGCGGCCCGCATATACGGTAAGCATCATGGAATTCCGCGGCAGCAAGGTCGTGCACGAGACCCAGTACTTCGCAGACCCCTTCGATGCACCGGCATGGCGCAACCAATGGGTGCAGCGCACCCCTTAACTCCTCAGAGATTCGCCAAACCGGGCATGAAAAGATGAGCTCCCGGCGATCCTTCCCGGGCGTGCTTCTTCATCCGGTTACAGTCACGTTTCTACGATGAAAAAATGAGGAATTTCCTTGCGACACCTAGAGGGCTTTGTATATGGTCTCTTATACATAGACTTCTTGGGGTAATGGATGCCTGACAACCATCGGCAGAAAGCCATCGGACTGCGCACTTTGATCGGGCTTTCGCAGAAAGCCCGGCGCACTCGCAGCGCTCGCGCAATATTCGTCCTGTTCGCCGCGGCGGCATTCCTGCTGACGGCGACGGAGGCGCATGCCCGTCCCCTGAAGCTGCATAAGCACTCCCGCCTGGGCGCAATGGCTCGCAGCCTTTTCAACGTAGCGCTTCCCTCACCCGGACTCCAGATGTCCGACGAAGAGGATGTCCCCGATACAGGCGAACGGTATGAACTGAAGCTCGCACGCTCCGGCGATGGCCAGACGGTGGATGTCGTCTATCGCATTGGCGATGTCTACATCCCCGAAGCGCTCGATCAGCTGAACCAGTTCCTCTGCGACAGCCACAACGGCGATGTTCCGAACTTCGATCCCCGAACGTTCGACCTGCTGCACACGGTTCTCGCCAAGATCGGCAGGACCGAAGATTCCGTGGATATCCTCTCGGCGTACCGCTCGCAGGAGACGAACGATATGCTGCGTCTCGAGGGCGGAACCAACGCTGCACTGCACTCCCAGCACATCGTGGCCAAGGCGCTCGATATCCGTGTTCCAGGCGTATCGGCTTCCCTGCTCCGGGTTGCGGCTCTCTCTCTGCATGCCGGAGGCGTGGGCTACTATCCGACGAGCCAGTTCGTGCATATCGACGTTGGCCCCGTGCGCGAGTGGAACTACTCTCCGCGGCTCGCGCACAAGCGCCGTTCGAACCGCAGACACGTTCACGCATAGCGAGAAGAGCGATCGGAAGCTATGCCTAAGAACGATATGCAGGGAGCCATCGACCTGCTCATCCTGAAGACACTTTCGCAGACTGGCGAGATGCATGGCTACGGCATCGTCGTGCACATCGAAAAAGCCTCCGGAGAGTTACTGCACGTGGAAGAGGGCTCTCTCTACCCTGCGCTTCATCGCATGGAGCAGAGCGGCTGGATCACATCCGAGTGGGCTCTTACCGAGACAAAGCGTAAGGCCAAGTTTTACCGCCTTACGCCCGTGGGCAAAGAGCATCTTGCATCCGCCGAAGAGAGCTTCGAGCACTTTGTCAAAGGCGTCCGCTCCATACTTCGTTACGCGTAGAAGGTCCTCTTGCCGATCTTTCGCCGCATCGCCAATCTCTTCACCCGCGCAGCTCTCGAACGCGAAATCCAGGCGGAGCTGCAGTCGCACATCGAGATGCGAACAGAAGACAATCTCGCGCGCGGACTCTCGCAGGAGCAGGCCCGGCGTGATGCGCTGCTCCGCTTCGGCAACCCTGTCACAACGCGCGAGCGAGTCGTCGCCTCCGACGCAGCCCTGATACTTGCAAACCTCTGGGCAGATCTGCGCTATGCGTTGCGTCAGCTCTGCAAGTCGCCGGCCTTCGCGGTCACCACTGTTCTTACGCTTGCGATTGCAATCGGCGCGAACCTGGCCATCTTCCAGCTTCTCTACGGCGTGCTATTTGCTCCACTTCCCGTCGCGCAACCGCAACAGCTCTATTCCATCCGTGCAGTCCCATCGCCCTTCGACGGCAAATGGTTTCTCTCCTACCCCGCATACCGCAGGCTTCGTACGGCCACGCCGGATGTTCCGGTATTCGCGCGTTCAGGCGACGGCATGGGCGTGCTCCAGGAGTCTTCCGGAACGACCAGCCGCATCAGCTTTCAGATTGTCTCCGATAATTTCTTCCGCGTGCTGAGCCTCAAACCCGCCGCCGGCCGCTTCTTTCTCGACGGCGACGATGACCGCCCGCAGAGCGAGTGGCCTGTCATCCTGCGATACGGCTATGCGCGTGCACACTACGGGAAGACTGCCGCCGCAGTCGGAGCGCATGCCATCTACAACAGCCTGCCGATTGTCGTGATCGGCGTTGCGCCTTCGAATTTCGAGGGCATCGTGCCAGGTCAGGCTCCCGATCTGTGGTTCCCGCTGGCAGCGCAATCCACCGGCGCACTTTCCGTGGCATTCGATTCTCTCGGTCCGGGTTACGATGTGCACCTGGAAAAGCCGTATCGCAGCCAGCCTACGATCTTCTGGCTCAACACGCTCGCACGTGCCGATAAAAGAGACAAAGCAGCAGCCACAGCCAAATGGAGCGCAGCCCTTGCGCCTGACCTCTCCATACGGGCCAGCGAAGAACATAGCCCAGAGGCCGCGAGCCGCATTCTGCATGCGCAGGTCTCACTGGTTTCCGCCGCGCGCGGCGAAGGTTCGCTGGGAGAGTATTACGGCACGCCTCTGGCTGTTCTCATGGCCATGGCCGTTGTCGTTCTGCTGATTGGGTGCCTCAACCTCGCGAACCTGCAGATGGCCCGCCTTCAGCGGCGCCAGCAGGAATTTGCAACACGCATCGCTCTCGGCGCGCGCCGAGGACGCATCCTCGCGCAGGTCACGACGGAAGCAGCTCTGCTGGCATTCGCGGGTGGCGTGCTCGCATATTTCACGGCACGTGCATGCACATCGCTCCTGCTGCACTGGGTCTCGGGACGCTACGAACCTCTCCCGATCGATACCTCAATGGGACCGCTCGCCGCATGTGTCTATGTCTGCTGCCTGCTCGGAGCGATGGCCGCCTTCGGCGTGCTTCCCGCATGGCGTATGACCCACCGGAGTTTTGCTGCCAGCCTGCACACGCGCTCCGGCGCATCCAGCCTGCGCAGCCGGCGCGGATCGAGCGTGCTTCTGGCCGCGCAGGTAAGCTTTTCCCTGCTGCTGCTTTCGGCGGCTGCCCTCTTCGCGCAGAGCCTGCGCAGTCTGGCACGCATCGATACCGGCTTCGATCGCGATCATGTGCTCTCCGTGCGGGTAGATATGGAAAACACAGGTTTCGCGGATCGACAGACGGACTTGCCCGCCTTCTATGACCGCCTCGTCTCCGGAATCAGCGTATTGCCCGGAGTACGCAGCGTAGCCGTGCACATGTGCGGCATTCCCCTGTGCGGATGGAACACGCAGATCCACGCCTACGGCCGCGAGAGCTCGGAAGCCGCGCTGCATGGCGAAGAAGATCGTGTGAGCCCCGGCTACTTTTCCGCACTCGGCATTCCCCTGCTCGATGGACGCGCGTTTACCGAGCAGGACCAGAAGCACACGCAGCCAGTAGCGATCCTCAGCCGTTCCTATGCGCGCCAGCTCTTCGGCAATGAAAGCCCGGTCGGCCACTGGATCGGCTACACCGCAGCCCCCGGCGATCACGAGTATCTCGTTGTCGGCGAAGTTGCGGACGCAAGCTTCGACGGGCCAGGCGAACCGCCGCCACCTTCCCTCTTCGCGCCTATCGCGCAGAGGCCGGCCTCGATTCACTGGATCGAGGTTCGCTCGGAAGGCTCAACAGCGACGCTGTCTTCCGAGTTGCGCAACGCGCTGCACAACATGGCGCCGGATCTGCCCATCCTCGAGATCACACCGCTGAATATCGAGCTCGGCGACACACTGATCCGCGAGAATCTTCTGGCCAGGCTCACCGGCGCGTTCGGCGCCATGACACTCGCGCTTGCGGCCATCGGCTTTTATGGATTGCTGAGCTTCCGCGTAGCCAGCCGTACATCCGAGATTGGCGTGCGCATGGCGCTCGGAGCCACGCGATACCAGGTCCGCAGCCTTTTTCTCCGTCAGACGCTTGGCATTCTGCTCACCGGCATGGTGCCCGGAGCGGCGCTGGCGTGCGTCGCAGCATGGACCGCGCGCCGTCTCCTGCATGATTCCGCAGCTACGAGCTTCCTGGCTCTTGGACTCTCTTCCATCACCTTGATCGGCATCGGGCTTCTCGCGACACTCCTGCCCGCGCATCGCGCGGCTTCGGTCGATCCGGTACGAGCCCTGCGCAACGAATAAAACGTCGAGCATCAGCGTTCCCGATCGATCCGCTTGATCCCTATAAGGCAGAAGCGCATCGGAAATCATTGCCGATGCGCTTCTCTCCAACGATGACTTAGCCCAGCGGGTTCAGCGAGTAGTCCATGCCGTCGAGATCTTCGATCAGGCTAGGACCGGCAGGCGTCCAGTTCAGTTTCTTCCGCGTGATCGCGCTCGAAGCCGGCATGTCATGCGCAGCGAAGCGAGCGAGCCATCCGAAGTGCGCTTCGGCCTCTTCAGGCTTGATGCTCACGACAGGAACCTTGAGTCCGCGTCCCAGCGCTTCGGCAATCGCCTTCATCGAGACGCCCTCTTCATCGACTGCGTGATAGATCGAACCAGCCTCTGCCTTTTCGAACGCCAGACGATAGAGCTGCCCAACAGATGCGACCGGAGCCGCCGGCCAGCGGTTGCTGCCGTCGCCAATGTACGCCGACACACCTTTCTCGCGTGCTACCGCGTGCACATAGGGCGTCAACCCCTGCTTGCGCGTGTCATGCACCTGCGGCAGACGCACGATCGTGGTGTTTACGCCGCGCTCCTTCAGTTCGTTCATCACGGCTTCAGAGGCTGCGCGTGGATTCCACGATTCAGTAGGGCTATCTTCGGTGGAAGGCTTGCCATCAATGTTGGCGGCGATCGCCGTCCCCGACGTCATAATGAACGGACGATTCGAACCAAGCAACACTTCGCCAATCGCCTGGATCGCCTTGCGGTCGTCCTCGCAATTCTTCATGAACTGCGAGAAGTCATGGTTGAAAGCCAGATGAATCACACCGTCGGAATTGGCGGCCCCTTTTCTCAGGCTGTCGAGGTCCTCGATATTGCCGTGGAGCACTTCGACTCCTGCTGCCCGCAGCTTCTCCGCACCTGCCTCCGAACGCGTAAGCCCCAACACCTGGTGCCCCGCCTGCTTCAGCTCAGGAATGAGCGCTGATGCGATGAATCCTGCTGCTCCGGTCACAAAGATACGCATGCTGATGTCTCCTCAAATCTCATGAATGACAAACCTTTCTTAGGCCGTCGATGAGTAGATGGGTCAGAATCACGGACGATCTATACTAAAAGTCCGAATGATTAGCCCAATCGTCCTGCCAATCCGGGAAAGCGAGAGAGAAAGCCCGTCCGCTGCGCCGCTGGAACCGCCTCCGGGCGCAGCCATCGGATCGGGAGAACGCATGGACCCGCTCTCCGAGATGCTCACGCTCATGAAGCCGCGAACCTATGTCTCTGGTGGCTTCTCCGTGCCCGACGAAGTGGCGATCTACTTTCCGCAGCACCAGGGCATCAAGTGCTATGCCATGCTCGCCGGAGAATGCTGGCTGGTGGTGGAAGGCGAGGCCGAGCCGATTCTGTTGCGAGCCGGCGATTGCTTTGTGCTGCCGCGCGGGCTTCCGTTCCAGCTCAAGACCGAGCTCTCGCTTGAGCCTGTCCACTACGCGGTCCTCCGCACCCAGCTCGGCATGTGCAGCGATGTGGTCGACGGTGCGCGCTATATCGCCGGCGGCTTCTTCGGCTTTGCCGGAAGCCATGCCGACATGCTCTTACAGTCTCTGCCACCCGTCGTCCACATTCGTCGCGAATCGGACAAGGCTGCGATGCGCTGGGCGCTCGAGCGCATGCGGGAAGAGCTTCGCGATCCGCAGCCGGGCAGTTCCCTTATCACGCAGCAACTGGCCTACACCATGCTGATCCAGGCTCTGCGCCTGCATGTGTCGGACGCCTCCAATGCAGGCCGCGGCTGGCTCGCAGCGTTGTCGGATAAACGTATGAGGGTTGCAATCTCCAGCATGCACGACACGCCGGGCCATCCATGGACGCTGCAACTGCTCGCCGAACGGGTCGGCATGTCGCGCTCTGTCTTCGCACTCCGCTTCCGCGAGATTGTGGGCGTTGCGCCGATGGAATACCTCACGCGCTGGCGCATGCTGCTGGCCGCCGATCGCCTGAAGGACTCGTCGGAAAGCCTCTCCACCATTGCACAATCGCTCGGCTATGTCTCCGACAGCGCCTTTGGCAAGGCCTTCCGCCGCGTGATGGGCTGCTCTCCGCGGCAGTACACTCGGCCAGCTTAGTCCCAACACGAACAAATCCGTTTGTCGCCGCAGCGCCTGCAATACGACGGACTTATGCCTGCGCGAAGGCTATCTTCACACGGGCTCCTGCTCCCCGTTGCGCGGCTTCCAGCGATAGGCGCGGATGGAATTACTCCAGAAGAACTTGTGGCGCTGCACTTTCGTCTTCGCATCCATGTACGAACGCACAAGCTTCAGTGTGTCTCCATAGATGGCGAGATGATCGCTGTTCGGCCAGTCGCTGCCAAAGAGGACACGGTCTTCGCCGAAGACATTCCATATCTCATCGAGATGATCCCGATAGTACGGCAGATCGAGCCGTGTACTCCCGTCGATACGCACCGGAATCTCTGAGAGCTTCACGAAAACATTCTGATTCGCGGCCAGCCGGTGCAGGTTGTCGAGATAGCTTCTGCGAGCACTGGAGTCCACAGGCATCTGCAGAGAGGGAAGATGATCGACGACAATGCGCAGATCAGGAATGCGGGCTGAGATGCCGAGAAGCGCTGCGATCAGCTCCGGATCGGGATTCGCAGACTCCAGCACGAGACCTGCATCGGCCAAACGCCTGAGCCCATCCACAAAGCCGGGATTGCGGCTATCCGACGACAGGCTGCGACTCCACAGGTTGCCATAGCGGAAGCCCAGGAAGAGCGGATTTGCGCGAAGCCGGTCCAGTTGCTGGTCATAGCGAACTGCACCGGGAATCAGATCTCCGATAAAGCCAACGATGATGGGATTCGCCGCTGCAACCTGCAGCACCCAGTCATTGTCTTCCATACGCGGGCTGGCCTCGACAACGATCGCGCCACGCACTCCGAACGGCGTTGCGATCGCAGCATAGCGATCTGGCAACGCGGGAGCATAGATCGCATCGCCCGGCAGAGGCCACGGAATTCCGCCCGGCCGGCGCGGATCGAAGAGGTGGATGTGGCAGTCGAGAATCGGCTCATCGCCGCTCAACGCTTGCGCAAGCGGCGCTGAGAGGCACGCCGCACCACTCGCAGCGATCAGGCGTAAGACATCTCTCCTGCTGGTCTGCATCGATTCCCCTGTTATGCGATGGTTGGAAAAGCGGCCCGAAAGCTCGCACGATACGATACGGCAGCAAGCTCTCTAATGGTTCTGTTGCCCTAATGGTACCAAATGTGTTATCAGGTGGCCGTCAGGCACATCGCTCTCTACGATGTGCTCTGAGTCCCACTGCTTTTCTGAATGAGGAGTATTCGATGGCTGCCCGTCGCACAACAATCCTTGCTCTCGCCATGCTCGGCAACCTTGCCGTTTCGATGCCGTCCTACGCGCAGGAGCCAGATTCTCTGCTGCAAGGCTTTCTGAATCCGCCGCCCGGCGCTCATCCACGCGTGTGGTGGCATTGGATGAACGGCAACATCAGCAAGCAGGGCATCGATCTGGATCTTCACTGGATGCACAGCGTGGGCATCGACGGCTTCCAGATGTTCGACGCCGCAATCTCAACCCCGCAGGTCGTGCCCCAACGGCTCGTCTACATGACACCCGAATGGCAGGACGCCTTCCGCTTCGCAACTGCAACCGCGGATAAGCTCGGAATGGAAGAAGCGATTGCCGGTTCACCGGGCTGGAGTGAAACCGGAGGTCCGTGGGTTCCTGCTTCGCAGGGCATGAAGAAGTATGTTTGGAGCGCTACGCCGGTAGAAGGCGGCAAGCCATTCCATGGAACGCTGGCGCATCCCCCCGGCAACACCGGCCCCTTCCAGAATCTTGGCCCGCGCGAGATGATCACTGCGCCCGACGGCACAAAGAGTATCCCGCAGTTCTATGCCGACTCTCTCGTAATTGCCTACAAACTCCCGGCCGATGCGAATGCAATGGCGGATTCGCGCCCTCGCATTACATTCAGTGCCGGGAGCGCGGATGCCGCACTCCTCGCCGATGGCGATCTCACAAAGACCGTCGAAATTCCGATCTCGGATCACGGCGATGCCTGGGTACAGTACGAATTTCCTTCTCCGCAGACGATTCGTGGATTGACACTGGCCATGGACACGCCCTCCGGCCTGGAAGCACATCTCGCCGGCACAGCCCGCCCTGAGAAGTCTCTGGAAGCCAGCGACGATGGAACGACCTTCCGAAAGATCATCGACATCCCCAACGGCAATTCCCCCGAATACACCCTCGCCTTCCCCGCGGTGAAGGCGAAGTACTACCGCGTTGTCTTCAAGGCAACGCCGCCCTCGGAACTGCCCGAGTGGATAAGAAACATGGATCCCAAAACACTCAGCGATGCGAGGAGCAAAGCGAAGAAGGCATTTGATATCGAAGAGCTTCAAATCTTCAGCGATGCACATGTGCATCGCTTTGAAGAGAAGGCCGCGTTCCTCCCAGTGCCAAGCCTCTACTCATTTGCGACGCCGGATTCCCCCGCAGACTCGGTCGTTGCAAAGCAGGACGTGATCGATCTGACGGGCAAGATGAAGGCCGATGGCACGCTCGACTGGACACCTCCTTCCGGACATTGGATCGTACTGCGCTTCGGCTATTCTCTGCTGGGCATCACCAATCATCCTGCAACAGCTGAAGCCACCGGCCTCGAGGTCGACAAGCTGAATCGGAAGTATGTCGCCAATTACATGGATCAGTATCTCGATAGCTACAAGCGCACGGTCGGCGCGGAGGAGATGGGCGCGCGTGGCATCCGCTACGTCATCACTGACAGCTGGGAGGCCGGCGCACAGAACTGGACCGATGACATGGTGGCTGAATTCAAACGCCTGCGTGGCTACGACCCGACCCCATGGATGCCGGTCCTCGCCGGACAGGTCGTACAAAGCGCGGCGGGGAGCGACCGATTCCTTTGGGACTTCCGCAAGACCATCGCCGACCTGACCGCAGACGAACACTACGGCCAGGTAGAAGCGTCACTCAAGGCGCGCGGCATGGGCCATTACGGCGAGTCGCACGAATCCGGCCGCGCCTTTATCGCCGACGGCATGGAAGTGAAGAAGCTCGATGATATTCCTATGTCCGCCATGTGGACGCAGACACCGGGCGTGAATAAGACGTTGTATCGTTTCAACGCAGACGATCGCGAATCGGCCTCTGTCGCTCACATTTATGGTCAGAACATCGCTGCGGCCGAGTCTATGACCGCCGGAGAAGCGCCATGGGCATGGTCTCCGGCCACGCTGAAGCCAACAGCGGACCAGGAATTCCTGAACGGCATCAATCGCTTCGTCATTCACGAGTCCGCACATCAGCCGCTTGTCGGTAAGGCACCCGGACTCACGCTTGGGCCCTACGGCCAATGGTTCAACCGCAATGAAACGTGGGCCACAGAGGCCGGTCCCTGGATCAGCTATCTTGCACGTACAAGTTACATGCTGCAACAGGGACACTACGCTGCAGATATCGTCTACTTCTACGGCGAAGATTCGAATCTCACTTCGATCTTCGAAAGCTCTGCTCCGGCAATACCTGCCGGACATGGATTCGACTACATCAACGCGGATGCCCTGATCCATGAGCTGCACGTTGCCAGCGACGGCTCGCTCACAACGGCCAGCGGCATGCATTACCGGCTTCTCGCACTCGACCCCTTCTCACAGCACATGTCTCTACCAGTTCTGCGTGCGATTCACGAGCTGGTACAGGCAGGAGCCACGGTCACGGGGCCAAAACCTGCCGACGATCCGAGCCTCGCAGACGATCAGCCGGAATTCCATCGGCTGAACGAAGAACTGTTCGGTAACGGATCAGGAGTACATCATGTCGGCAAGGGCACGGTCTACACGGGACAGCCTCTCTCTGAGGTCTTTCAGGCAATCAGCCTTACGCCGGACTTTGACTATCAAGGCGCAGGCACCGAACCGAGCGTGCTCTTCAGCCATCGAACGACGAAAGATGCTGACATCTATTTTGTAGATAATCGCAGCGACCAGGGAACATCGATCGATGCAAGTTTCCGGGTGACCGGCAGGAGCGCGGAGATATGGAAAGCAGAGACAGGCTCATCCGAGCCGGCTTCTTATTCCATCGCTGACGGCCGCACTACTGTTCCTCTTCATCTGGAAGCCTGGGGCACTGCCTTTGTCGTCTTTCGCCACAAAGCGACAGCTCCCTTCCGGCAGATACCGCAACCGTCGGAGAATGAGCTGACCACGCTGCAAGGCCCATGGCATGTAAGCTTCGAGGCGGGCCGAGGCGCTCCTCCATCCGCAACGCTGCAGACCCTCGTCTCCTGGAGCGAGAACAGCGATCCCGGAATCAAGTATTTCTCCGGTGCGGGAACATACACTCAGACCGTCGAAGCGCCTGCAGCATGGTTCCACAAGGGCGCGAAGATCTACCTCGACCTCGGCGATGTGAAGAATCTCGCCCATGTCACTGTCAACGGAAAGGATCTCGGCGTTACCTGGCACGCTCCCTACCGCGTCGATATCTCCGGAGCCTTACACCCCGGAAAGAATGAGATTTCCGTTAAGGTGATCAACCCCTGGGTAAATCGCCTGATCGGCGACCAGCAGCCCAACGCGACGGTAAAGTACACCTTCACCGATATCACGCCCTATCATGCGGACTCGCCTCTTGTTCCCTCGGGCTTACTTGGACCAGTACGCATCACAAGCCTTTCCGTGAAGGAATAGCCTGACCAGCACCACTCCTCACAGCTCACTGGGATCCCACCTCAAGCGGATCTCAGTGAGCTCTCAGGCCCATGCGCGAAGTGTAGGATAGCGGGCGTAGATGCGGCGCTGATCTTCAGGAGAAAGTTCGCTCAAGCGACGGGGCTTGTCCTGTGGACGTGTGCCCTTCTGATTCAGCACATTCATCAGGCTCCACTCACGCTGCGGCGCGGACGGTTCGCTCGCCGGAAGATCATAACGAGTAAAGTCGATTACCTCGTGCGGCTTGTCTCCGCCGATCGGATGCAGCAGTGCGAGACGGAACTCTTGGTTCATGTACCAGCAGATCTCGAGGTTTTTCTCAGAGCCCGGCGCACCAGTTCCCTGCTCTTCAAAACGATAGTTCACATGCGCATTATCGTGGAAATGTTCCCGCCACTTCATGCCGAATTCGCCTTCCGTCACCACCTGGGTATCCGGCCAGCGTTCCATGATGGATTGCAGCCACCATGCGAGATCTTCATCATGGCCCAGTGATGTCTCCCATATTCCCGTTACCCAGCCAAAGCCGTTCAGCGCATAGCCGCGATCGAAGTGGACAGCCGTAGTGTCCATCATTTCTCTGCGGCCCAACTCGCGCCCAAGGTCCTGAACCGTCTCGATCGGTCCCACTCCCATGCGGCTGTTGAAACCACCGTTAAAGCCTTCGCGGCGCGCCGCAAGAAAATCGCAGGTCCAGCCATCGAGGCAGACGCAGTCTACAAAGTCCGCCTTGCTCTGCGCGGGCTTCAGATAGTGCTCCCTGCTTGGGTAATACGGATAGCAGATGCCGCCATCTCCATCGCCATGGTCGATGCCGTGCTGGCTCCAGATCTGTCCCTGGCATACGTGGATGCCTTCGTCCTGTGCGAGCCAGTATTGATTCTGCGCATCGAGAAAACCGGCGATCAGGGATTGCGGACGATAGCCGCCTCCAACCATCTGCGTAATCTGTCCGAGCGCCTCGTGAATCGTCCGCCGATTCTCCTCACGCGTGTTGTACATCGGCGCGAAATAACCACCGGGGATAAAAGTGATCTCGTCGTCATAGCGATCGTGATAGGAGGCCAGCAACTTGCGCGCCTCTTTGTATTCCGCACGCGTGTCCTGCAGCGCCAGCCAGCTGATCGCCCAGGTCATGCGCGCCTGCGGACAACCGCGAGCGAGAGCCTCGCGGCGGGAACGAATGCGAGCCGGGCTATTGTCTGCCGACTCGTCTTCACCGATATTGCGCGTCCTCGTTACCTCTACCTGGTTCACGCGGACGACGGAAACATGTGTGAGAAATCTTCCACGCAGCAACGGCAGCTCAAGCGTGTCGACAAGCGTACGCGACCAGGGGGCCGCGGTCGCCATAGCAGACAGTCCAGCGCACTTCAGGAAATCTCTTCTGCTCCGAAGATCGCGCACTTCAAACCCGCTCAATCGTCCCCTATTCTTTCGCACGACAAACACATCCCCATGGACAACGCAGCCACCTACTGCGGAACAGCTGGACCATCTTCCTGAGGCACCTCCTGGCCCTCACCCGGGAATGGCCAGTTGCGATTGATAGGCTGCGCTTCTTCGCGCACATCCGGCTTTACGTTATCCACCTTCAGATTCTCGAAGACATGCACTCCCAGCTTGCCCGCAGTCGCAAAATCCAAATCGCCATCATGATCGAAATCGCCTGCGACGATCTGCGTGCCGATGGTAGCCGTCCCGTTCACAGACAGCGCGATGCGCTCGAACAATGGGTCTGCGCCCGCATCGGAGATACTCATCGTTCCCTCCGAAGATGCCGGCTGCGCATGAGACTTCGCAGCAGCGAGAGCAGTCTCGTCCGGCAGCCGATAGGCATAGACCACTGTCGGATCATAAGAACCTGGGTCGCCTCCGTTATGCCCGCGATAACGCTTGCCAGTCACGAGTTCCGGCGCACCCTCTCCGTCAAAGTCGATGAGCGCGAGTGCGTGCGATTGTGAGAATGACTCGTCGATGGTGTGGCGAATCCAATGCGGGTGCCCAGGCGTCCCCGCTTGCTCCAGCCAGTAAAGTCCATATCCATGGCCCTGGCCGTAGATCAGGTCCATCTTGCCGTCGTGATTCACATCGTAAGCAAGAATCGGAAACCCGGCATCACCGAGCGTCCAGTCCGGATGCCATTGCCACTTATCCGCATTGGCATCGATCTGCTGGAACCATCCGTGCGTGGTGAGGATGTCTGCCTTGCCGTCTCCGTCGATATCCGCGATGCCGATGCCATGCCCGTCCTGCTCACGTCCGCCGAGGTGATGAACAACAGGCTTTCCCTTCGCGAAGTCAATCCAGATCACGCCGGCGCGGTTATAGTGCGCGAGTGCAAGGTCGGGCTTGCCGTCTCCATTGATATCGGCGAAGGCCCCGCCCTCGGTATCGAAACTGTCCGCGATCCGTTCGCCCTTCCACTGCTCGCCGGCCGCAGTCGCTTTGGGCCCGGGATTGCGGAACCACCAGACGCCATTCGAGATCCATCCTGCGGTTACAAGATCGGGCAGCCCGTCATGATCGACATCCACGACCCATTCGCCGCAGTCAGAGACGAATTCGCCGTGGATCCCTACCGTGCGGAACTGATGCCGCTTCCATTCGCCGCCCTGTGCACCAGGATTCTCGTACCAGTACGCGCCGCTGAGCAGATCCGCATAGCCATCGCCGTTCATGTCGATCACCGAAATGCCCTCGGCGTGATCGTTGCCGAGTCGATGCGTAAGAAACGCGATGCGCGGCTTGCCGTCCGGTGCATTTCCAGGGTGCTGCATGCGCTTCTCCGTCGCATGCGCGGGGTCCTGCGCACGGGCTACCGCAGAGAAACACAGAACAGTCGCAAACAGCGTAAGCGCGCTTCTTGACGCAATCGACATACTCCACTCCTGACTCAGTCTCGGCAGACAGATTTAGACAAGCTTCATGGTTTCGGGATTCCAATGCACGACGCTGTCACGCTCGATGCTCACATTGCTTAACAGTGCCGCGCCCGCTGCGCGAAAACCAAACGTCGCATCTTCCACCACCGGCTGGCGGCTGCGTACCGATGCGAAGAAGTTATGAAAATGGTCGTAGCTATCCGAATAGCCGGCAGGGGCGGTAAAGGTCTGGACAGTCTGCGGGGGAGGCCCATCCGGATGCTGTGCAGGATACTTCTGGTGATACTGCTCGACATAGGCCTTCTGCATCGCATCCGCAAAGGTGGATACCGTATAGCCCGGCTCCTTTTCAGGAGGAGTTCGTGTCACCGTCACCGAGTTCGTTCTGCCATCGATTTCCATCAGGCCCTCGGAACCGGTAAATAGGAACCCTTCGCTCTCTTCACCACCATCGACAAAGTTCACATGCAGGCTCAGGTTGAAGCCTTCTGGATAGTCGAACAACGCGAGCATCACATCGTCGGCATCTCGCCCATCTTTCCAATAGCGCAGGCCGCCGGTCGCCATCGCGCGCGTCGGTCCATGCGACCCGGTGATGAAATGTGTGCCGCTGAAAAGATGGACGAAAAGATCACCCGCAACACCGGATCCATAGTCCTTCCACTTGCGCCACTGGAAGAAGCGTTCTGCGTTGAATGGAATCTTCGGCGCCGATCCGAGAAAGCGTGGCCAGTCACACGTCTCCGGCGAAGCATCGAGAGGAATCGAATAGTTCCACGCCCCGGTCGACGAGTTGCGATCCCAGCGCGCAGTTACCATGTTCAGCTTTCCGATAGCGCCGGATGCCAGCAACTCCTTCGCCTTTGCATACACGATGGAGCTCACGCGCTGGCTGCCGACCTGGAGGATACGATGCGTCGATTTCGCCGTCTCGATAATCTCCGGACCGTCCGAGTAAAGGTGAATCATCGGCTTTTCGAGGTAAACATCCTTGCCCGCCTTCAGGCTGTCGACCGCCGCCTGCTTGTGCCAATGATCCGGTGTGGCAATCAGGACCGCATCCACATCCTTGCGGTTCAGAATCTCCCGATAATCGCGGGTCGTGAACAGGTCCTGTCCCCACAGCTCTTTCACATGCGTGAGGCGGCCATCGTAACAATCCGCCACGGCTACCAGTTTGACGCCCGGCACCTGCACGGCAAAATGTGTATCCGCCTGCCCCTGTATCCCTGCGCCGATCAGTGCGAGCTGGATGTTGTCATTCGGTGAGCGAGAGGGCTGCTGTGCGAAGAGATTCGAAAGCCGGCCCGATGCGCCTGTCAGCAAAGTCGCACTTGCCGCTGCCTGGATGAACTTCCTTCGATCCATCATCTGTGTAGAACCTCGAGGTATGAAGCTTGGAGACTCGATGTACTTCTGCTACCTGTCCGCATGGAACCTTACGGGCAGAGTCACCCGCATGTCCAACACTTTTCCCGCGCTTGATCCGACTCCGGCTCTCGTCTCCGCTGCAAGAGACAAGCTGTGAATAAAGCTTGACGTTCCGGCAATGGAGCGGGCATTATGCTTGCCGGCCATGGAAACGATTCCACAGCCTGATTGGAACGATACACGAGTAAGCGATCTTTCACCACAGCTCGCGAAGGAGTCCCCCCGTGAAACTCCCACGCATGTTCTCAACGAGCCGTAAGCTCTCTCTTGCATCCAGAGTCGCACTTTCGCTGCTGCTGCTTGTCCTGGTCAGGCCGGCGCTGGTGCAGTGGACCTCGACCGATGCGCAGACCGCTTTCAGCGATTACAACAACGCCTTCTACTTCAACCCCAGTGGCGATAACTACGACTACCGCTCCATGCAGGGATCGACAACGACATCGGGCTTCTGGGTCGGCGCGGAAGAGATCGAGCTCGCGATCGATGCGTACAACCAGAACCCCACTGCGGCAAACCAGACCATCATCAATCAGCTCTGCAATGGCTTTGTCACGCAGTTCAGCGCCGACTGGTCCGGCGATACTTACGATGATGACCTGATGTGGGCGACCATCGCCTTTACTCGCGCATACTCCGCCACCGGCAACAGCACCTGGCTTACGGACGCCGAGAATAACTTCGCCACCGTATGGTCTCGTGGATATGACACGACTTATGGCGGCGGCATCTGGTGGAATGTTGCTGCGGCCAATACTTCGTCAGGCTATAAGGCCTCTGCTTCGAACTGGACCTTTGTCATCGCAGGCAACCTGCTCTATCAGATCACGAAGAACAGCACCTATCTGCAGGAAGCCGATACCGTCTATAGCTGGGCTTACACCAATCTCTACAATGCGAGCACCGGTGAGGTGTACGACGGGGTTGGCAGCACCGGGGTCAGCACGGGGCAGTACTCCTACAACTATGGCGTTTCCATCGGAGCCGATTACTTCGAAAACAAACTTGCCGATGCCAACAATGCCGCGCTCTACCTGATCAACAACCTGTCATCCGGCGCCGTTGGCGGATACAACATCATGCCGAACTACGGACAGGGCGGAACGGACGGCGGCGGATTCAACGGCATCACGCTTCGCTGGATCGGCTACGTGTACAACCATGGCGGATTCACGAGCAGCAGCATTTTGCCATGGGCACAAACAAACGTCGGGCTCGCATGGGCACAGCGCAACTCCGCAGGACTTTCCTGGAACGACTGGCTGGCGGCGACCGCCGATACCGGGCTCTACAGCTGGGATTGCAGCGACACGCTCGTAGGCATGCTGGATATTCCGCCTCCGGCAGCCGGTTCTGAGTTCACACTCTCTGTTGCATCCTCTGAGCTCGATATGGCCGCTGGCAGTAGCGGCTCCACGACCATCAACGTCAGCCCTGCGAGCGGCTTTACTGGCGCAGTCTCATTGGCTGCGACCGTTGTGGGCGCGCCCGCAGGTGTCTCTGCAACGTTGGGAGAGAACGCCATCATCGGCCCTGGATCGACGACGCTCACAGTAGCGACCACCAGCACCACGGCTGCGGGCACCTACGTCGTGGCGGTCACGGGCACAAGCGGCACGGTCTCGCAGACGGTATATGTGAGAATCGGACTGCCCTATTTCTCGCTGGCCATAACGCCTGCCTCGGCGACTGTGAATCAAGGCGAGTCTGTAACCGCAAAGGTGACAGTTACGCCGCATAACGGCTTCAACGGCGCGGTCACGCTCGCTTCTCCCACAGGCATACCGCAGGATTTGCTCTCCGCCATCTGGCCCCCGACAACTCGCAACGCGAGCGCGGTACGCCTCATCGCTACCTCGAACACCGCAACAACCGCCTCCGCAAGCCTGCAGATCAGCGGAACCTCCGGCACACTGACCGCTACAACTCCAGTATTTCCTCTCACCGTCAATGCAGCGCTGGATGACTGTGGCACGGGCGTGCAGGTTGATCTCGGCTCCGCATATAACGCAACAGGACTCTATCCCAGCGGCAGTGTTTACTCCACGTCTGCCGGACTGGATGGTATCGGCTACTCGTATGCTTCTGACCAGTTAGGCCAGGCTCGCGTGCTCGATGGCACCCTCTTTCGCTTCGGTCCAGCGAAGGCACCCGATGTTGTCTACGGCAACGGACAGACTATCCCGCTGCCGTCCGGGCAGTACACGGCGCTGCAATTGCTGGCCACAGGCGTAAACGGGGAGCAGTCTGCTCAGATCATCGTGGTTACATACACCGATGGCTCGACATCGAAGTTCACCCAGAGCTTCAGCGACTGGTACACCTCTTCGAACAATGCCAGCGAAGCGGAAGCTGTCACCATGCCTTACCGCAACTACGGGGACGGCTCGGAGAACACAGCGCCGATCAAGCTCTATAACTACACATTTCCGCTGGATACCGGGAAGCGGGTCGCAAGCATTACCTTGCCGACCAACCGCAATCTTGTCGTACTCGCCGCAACACTCACACGGCAGACCTTTGGCGATCCCGTGAGTCTCGCCTCGCAATACAACGTGGCCGGCATTTACACCGATGGATCTACCTTCTCGACGACCGGCGGTCTCGATGGCGGTGGAACGGCCTATTCCGCAAACCTGCTGGGGGATAATGCGGGGGCGTCCAGCATCATCGTGCACGGGATCAGTTATGACCTCGGCGCGCCGAATGTGGCAAATGCCATCTACGGTACAGGGCAGACCATCTCACTTCCCACGGGCCACTACACTACGCTCGAAGTGCTGGGCACAGGAGTCGATGGATCGCAGACGGCGCAGCCCGTGTCGATCACCTACACGGACGGCACAACGCAACACTTCAGCCAGAGCTTCAGCGACTGGGATGTGCCGAAGGGCTTTGCACGCGAGTACATCGCGCAGAGCATGTCTTATCGCGACCTGGCTGCCGGCACCACAGGCAGTGCGCTCTTCAACCTTTACCACTACGCATTTCCGCTCGATATCCGCAAAGCAGTAAAGAGCATCACGCTTCCCTCGAACCGCGATGTCCTTGTCCTCGGCATGACACTGACGCGCGAAACGGAAGGCGAGTTGCAGTCGCGCTGCCGTGCGCGATAACCACTCACAAACAAAACAACGCGGAGCTTCCACAAGGACGCTCCGCGCTGCTGTTTAGCGAAGCGTGACCGTGAGGCCATTGCCCGTATCCGGGACCTCGACTGCAACCCCGCCGTCTTTCTCCTCAAGACGCGCATGACCGGATGCCGTTTCGGCTGTCTTCTGATGCGACTGCCAGCCATATACTTCCACGCGAAAGGATTTCCACCAGGGCTCGTAGCTGCCTTCATGCGCGGTCTCATGGAGCGTGAGCGAACCATCAGGATTAACCGTGCACTCGAAGCGCTCGCGAAGATAGACGCCACGCCGATACGCGAAAGTGTGGCCATCATCCGCGTAGACCTCGCCCTCGCACGCTCTCCCGCTTACAAAATCCGGATACACGCGCAGCGTCAGTGGCCCCTGCGGAGTAACATCCGTGCTCTCGCTCAGTGGAGCCATCGGCACGATGCTTCCACCGCGCACGTAGGCATGCAGCGTGTCGAGCTGCGGCTTTACTGTCAGCGGCTTCTGCGCGAGAACATCGTCGCGCTTCTCAAGATCCTGCCCCGATGCCTGGCTTCGGCGATCGATGCGCTCACCCGTCCAGAAGTCGTACCATGTGCCCGCAGGCAGATGAACTTCGTACGGCGCAACCTCCTCCGGGGAAGGATTCGGCACAATGAGCAGATCGGCGCCGAGCAGGAACTCCCCCGATGCATCGAGGTCGAAGGGGTGGCCGTCATTCGTGGCATGCGGGAATTCGAGAAAGAGCGGACGGTCGATCGGCAGACCGGTGCGCGATGTCTCTTCAGCCACCGAATAGAGATACGGCATGAGTCGATAACGTGTCTCGATAAAGTGACGACGGATAGCTTCCTGCTCGGCGCCATCTACCCACGGCTCATGGTCGCGCGTGCCCTTCGCCGCATGATCGCGATCGATCGGTTGAAATGCAGCCAGTTCCAGCCACTTCGTTAGAAGCTCAGGTGACGGCGAGCCTGCGAAGCCACCCACGTCCGCGCCAGAGAAAGCAAAGCCGCTCAGGCCAAGATTCAGCAACTGCGGAACCGTTTCGCGAAGATGATTCCACGTCGAGGAGTTGTCGCCTGTCCAGGTGGCTGCATAGCGCTGGCCGCCGGCATAACTCGCGCGTGTGAGCACAAAGGGACGCTCGTCAGGACGAAGCGCAAGCAAGCCATCGTAGGTGGCGCGCGAGTTCTCCATGCCATACACGTTATGAATCTCGAGATGTGGCGCAGCGCGGAGCGCGAAGCCCGGCTCATCGATGCGGTGCTGCACATCGTCGGGCATGGTTTTCGTCGGATAGCGGAAGACTGCGGGTTCATTCATGTCATTCCAGAAGCCGGCTACGCCATCGGCCGCAAACTGCTTGTAGAGTGTGCCCCACCACTGGCGGCTCTGCTGGCGCGTGAAGTCAGGAAAGACCGAAGGCCCCGGCCACACAGGCCCGACGTAGGTTGAACCATCAGGATTCTTCACGAAGTGGTCGCCCGCCGTGCCGCTGTCATACGGAGCATAGTTCTGGTTCGGCAGGTCGGCGATATGCAGATCGGTAATGACGACGAGATGAAAATGATCCTCGGCGAGCTTCTTCACCATCCCTGAAAAATCTGGGAAGGTCCCGGGGTTCACCGTGAAGGGGCGATTCTTCACCTGATAATCAATATCGAGGTAGAGAGCGTCCGCGGGAATATGATCCTGCCGGAGACGATTCGCGACCTGCATCAGGCGATCTTCAGTCTCGTAGCTGTAGCGCGATTGCTGAAAGCCGAGCGCCCAGAGCGGCGGCAGCGGGGTCGGCCCGGTGAGCCACGCATAATCTTCGACCACCTGCTTCGGCTCAGGACCGTACATCAGGTAGTAGTCGATAGGGCCGTTCGGCGCGCCAAAAGAGTATGTGTCGGGCAGCTCGTGGCCAAAATCGAAGAAAGTGCGCCACGTGTTATCGAACAGCACGCCGAGCGCGCGGCCGGACCGGAACTCCAGGAAGAATGGGATGCTCTTGTAGAGGGGGTCGGATGATTCCTGCCAGCCGAAGTTGTCCGTGTTCCACATGACGTAGCTCTGACCTGCGCGGTCAAGCGGACCCGGCTTGTCGCCAAGGCCGAAGAAATGATCGTCGGCCGCTTTCTCCTTCGAGATGCGGAAGCGGGTGCCCTCCCAGTGCGCGGGCTCGATGTCCCTCTGCAGAACATGGCCTTCGAGGTCGCTGACGGTGATGCGCAGATCCGGGCTGACGGAGACCTTCAGACTGCGGGTAGAAAATCCATCCGGAGACGCCGTCACGGAAACCTGCGCAGTGCGCGACTGCGGGAGCACCGCCCACGACGCATCTTCCGGCAGCGGCGCATTGTGCGACTCGCGGACGCGAAGGATGTCGTCACGCAGCGCAACGATGCGCAGCATGGTGCCATCGGCAGTAAACTCGATGCCGTTCGGGAGAGCATGCGATTGCGGAGCAGCCTGGGCGCAGGCCAGTGACGCAGTGAAAAGCAGGCAGGAAAGCAGGGTTCGAGGGCGCAGCATGGAAAGCAGAAGAATGCCCTGGCGAGCTTAGCCGCAATGCACCGTCGCTCCTGACTCGGTCAAAAGATTATCACGCGCTATATCGCCTGAAATGAGCCAGATAGAAGGTGCCTTGGCAACCCGGCCGAGCGAATTCAGTGGGCTTCGAGGTCGAGAGAGTAGAGATCGCCGGCCGAGAAGCGCACGCGCACAAGAGGTGTTTCGTCGGGAGTGAGGCCGCAGAAGTAGTAGTCCGCAGGATGAGCTGCCTGCAAACCGACGAGGTTGGCGACCTTCTCCATGTGGCCATCAGGAACGCTGACGCGAAAGACCGGCTGTCCAGCCGCCATGAAGGCGTGAATATAAATGGAGCGGCTATCGGCAGACCATGCCGGATCGGCCACCGAGGAGTTCGCCAGCGTCGTCCACGTGTGAGTGACCGTGTCGTAGAGCATCAACTTCTGCTGATCGACGGTGATCGCGCAGATGTAGCGCCCGTCGGGCGACCAGCGTGGGCTGAAGAGATCGCTGGAGTGCGGGATCGTCGTCACGCTGTTCGTGGCCAGATCGACAATCTGCAGATTGCGCGGAGCGTTTTCCCGGCCCATCAGGTCATCGACGCGTCCAAAGACGAGCGATTTGCCATCGGCGGACCACGAGGGGTCGGCTGCATTGCGGTTCTCGTGCAGTAGCGACACCAGGCTACCGCCATCCGAGCTGAGCATGTAGATATTCCAGGGACGGCCCGGCTCGGCTGCCATCACTGCCAGATGCTGGCCGTCCGGAGACCATGCAGCGAGGAAGACCTGGAAGGAATTCGGCGTGAGCTGAATCTGCTCCGAGCCATCGACACGCGCACGCCACAGCCGCCCGCGCGAATCCGTCCACGCGACCCACTGGCGATCCCGCGAATAGGAAAGACGCACGGCTCCTGACAGAAACTCCGGCGTAGGCAGCAGCGAACCTCGATGGGCATCAAAGGCAAAAAGCTGGGATCGCGAGTCCGAGCCGAGGAAGTAAATACGGCCACCCGAACGGTCGGCAACCGGACCGCCGAAAGCCAAGGGGCCACTGGTAATACGCACTGGGCGATCGAGCGATGCGCCATCGAGACGCCAGAGATCCGAACCTGCTTCCGATGTCGCCTGAAAGACAAAATACTTGCCATCCGCAGTCCAGGTCCCACAGCACGGATTCGCACCCGGCTTCCATGTACTGAGAAGCCTGCGAGGCTCGTGGCTTCCAGCGGCAATTTGCCAGAGCGAGGTCGAATGCACGATCGGGTCGACCACGGTAAAGCGCAAAAGGCTGCCGTCCGGCGACCAGCGCATCCAGAATGCGCGGCCGATGGGGAGCGTGGTAAACGGCGAAACCGCGCCGTCCTGCAGGCGAACCGTCATCAGCTGGTTGCCCGTGGCGTAGAGAATGCTCTTTCCGTCTGGCATCCAGGTCGCGTCATGGGCGAGCACATTGGACACGCGGAATGCCGAGCCGCCGCTGACAGGAACGATCCAGAGAGGCTCTTCCGACTCCGTCGAGAGATGCCCTTTCACCAGGAGTTCGGTACGATCCGGCGAAATGTCTCCCAGAAATGCGGTGCGTACTTCCTGCGGAGCACGAAGGGGCTGCGCATCGCCGCCACCGACAGGAATGCGCGCAAGCACGCCCTCGCCATTGCTGACGACGGATGTATAGATCTGCACGCCATCTGTGACCGAGGCGGTCGGAAGCTCAATGGTGGAGCCGGTCGGCACGATGGTCCCGGACTCCGTAAGCTGGATGATGCGAGGCAGAGGCGCAGGCGCACGCCGCGCTCCCCACAGCAGTCCTAACGCGACACCGATGGCGACCGCAGCGCCAAGCGCCAGACCTATATATAAGGTGCGGGGCGCAAAAGACCGGGCAGGCACCGCTGCCAGCGGCTCGACAACAGCTGGAATGGCCGGCGGAGGCGCCAACACTTCCTGCACCGGCACCGGCAACTCCGAAACAGCCTGAGTCTCCGCCGGGATCAGCAGATCCGCATGGGGCGCAGGGGCTGGCGCAACATCGAGCCAGCTGACCGGTGCGATGAAGCGGTACCCACGGCGAGCGAGTGTCTCAATAAACCGGGGATTGGAGGCGGAATCTCCGAGGGCATCGCGAATGCGGTTCACGGCTGTCGCGAGCGAGTGCTCGAACTCGACATTCGTATCCTGTCCCCAGATTCGTTCCTGCAGCTCTTCCTTGGAGATCACCTCGCCAGGACGCTCCAGGAGCATGGCGAGAACTTTGAATGGCTGGCTCTGGAGCTTGATGCGCCGTCCGGCCTTCCAAATCTCGCCAGTCTTGAGATCGGCCTCAAAGAGACCAAAGCTGACACGGGATGTCCGGACTACGAGCATGCGAGCATCCAGATTTTAACGTACCGGGCGCACCTCTGGCCCTGCAGCGTGATGTCCAGCATGTTGCGACCCTTCCTTTGGGGTGGAGGGTCGAGGGAGCGAGAGCATGGAAAAGCTCAAGTTGAATCGTTGATGACGATTCACATCTATAAGAAAATAAGCATCTTAGTCCGTGATAAGCCGGAGACAAACAAAAGATTGACCGTGCATTGCGGGGAGTATCGCGGCGGGAGTGTATTGAGCGACGTTTGGCGAAAAGACTCGTCTCGACGCCAGCATTTTGGAGGCAAGCGAAACATTATGTTTCATCCACTCACGACAGGGCGGCGCGGCTATCGCCGGACGACTGCCCTCTTCTTCGGACTGATACTGTCGACGCTGCTGTGCGGACGGCTCGAAGCGCAGACGGATACGGCACGCATTCAGGGCTCGGTACTCGACAACACGGGTGCCGCAATTCCAGGCGCCACCATCACGCTCACTGACGTCGACACCGGTATCACCACCAAGGTCGCCTCGGACGGCGCCGGCAATTTCACCTTCAATGCTCTGGTTCGCGGCCACTACCAGGCCCAGGTCCAGATGCAGGGTTTCGACTCCCAGGTGCAGAGCTTTGAGCTGCAGGTCTCGCAGGTAGAGGCGCTCAACTTCAAGCTGAACCCAGGAGCCGTCACCACCACCGTTACGGTGACCGACGCAGCCTCGCTGGTCGACACCACCACCTCTTCGACCGGCGCCGTGATTCAGGGACGGCAGATCACCGAACTGCCCCTGAACGGCCGCAACTTCACCCAGCTGGCAGTGCTCGTCCCCGGTGTGACCCGCGGCGCCTACGGCTCCGATGCAGCCGGCGCGAACGGCAACGCCGAAACCTGGCGCAACAGCGATACCGGATCGGCTGCACTCTCGGTCAACGGCACCCGCACCCAGGCCAACAACTTCGAACTCGACGGCCTGGACAACAACGACGCTCTCGTCAACACCATCATCTTCTTCCCGCCGGTCGAGGCGACGCAGGAGTTCCGCGTGAATACCTCGATGGCCCCGGCCGAGTTCGGCCGCGCGGGTGGCGCTATCGTGCAGAGCTCCATCAAGTCGGGCTCAAATGAGTATCATGGCTCGGCCTTCCTCTTCGACCGCGACCAGATCTTCGACGCCAGCCCCAACTACTTCAGCCCCACCACTGCCGCTCCCTCGTTCCACCGCGCGCAGTACGGCGGAACCTTCGGATTCCCCATCTGGAAGGACAAGCTCTTCGGCTTCGTGGACTACCAGGGATCGCGCTCGAAGGCTCCCGAGGGCGAGACCTTCGAGACCGTCCCGACAGCACTGATGCGTACCGGCGACTTCTCGGAGCTGCTCTCGAGCGGCAGCACCATCACCACGACGGTTCCCTACTCGACCGTGACCGGCTGCAACACGACTGCCGGCCCCAAGGGCACCATCTACGATCCGGTCACCTGCGCCGCCTTTGCGAACAACGCCATCCCGACGACCCGCATGACGCAGGCCGGCTACAACTACCTGAACGCCTTCCCGCTGCCCAACAATGGCGCGGCGCAGGGCAACAATACGCTGCAGAATAACTACGTTGCCTTCCCGACGGAAGTGCAGAAATATGACGACTTCGACGCCCGCCTGGACTATCACGCGAGCTCGCATGACAGCTTCTTCGGCCGCTACAGCTACGGTCAGGACACGCAGATCAAGTCCAGCGCGCTGCCCAACCTGCCGGCCGGCTACGGCTCAGGCACCAACCCCGTGCATCCCCGCGGCGAGGCCTTCGGCTGGACGCATGTCTTCACCGCAAACCTCGTGAACGAATTCCGTTACGGCTACATTCACGATGTCTATGGCTACGTTCCGCCGCTCTTCAACGAAGATGTGTCGGCCAACCTTGGCATCCAGAACGCGAATCGCAACGCCAACCTCGGCGGCGGCGCGGCCATCAACGGCGGCTACCTCACCTACACCGGTGACGGCGGCCTCTACACCATCCCGCAGTGGAGCAACCAGTTCGTGGACGAAGTCTCCTGGACCCACGGCCCTCACACCGTCAAGTTCGGCGCCAGCGTCGAAAAGCGCGCCGTACAGGCCTGCTGCGCTACGGATTCGAAGGGCTACTTCGACTACAGCGGCGCCCACTTCACCGGCTTCTCGATGACCGACATGCTCGCCGGCTTCGTCGACGACTACAGCATCGGCGTCGCCTCCAATTACTTCACCACGAAAAACTGGGAGACCGGCTACTTCGTGCAGGATGACTGGAAGGCCACGCGCCGGCTCACGCTGAACCTCGGCTTCCGCTACGACCTCTACACCTTCCCGTACGAGAGCAACAACTACTACTCCAACTTCAATCTGGACACGCTGACCCTGCAACAGGCCGGCACCGACGGCCTCTCGCGCAGCATCGTCCATACCGACAAGACCGACTTCGCTCCTCGCTTCGGCTTTGCCTATGACGTCTTCGGCAACGGCCGGACGGCATTGCGCGGCGGCTACGGCATCTTCTACTTCCTCGACCGCGGCGGCTATTCGAATCAGCTCTTCGACAATCCCGACTTCATGGGCGCGGCGAGCTATTCCGATCTGCCTTCACAGGGCAACTACCGCAACAACTTCGCCGGACAGGCTCCGACCGGCTCGAATAACAATCAGGCTGTGAACACGACCCTCCCGCTGCCGGTCTTCGGCCAGACGGTCAACCGCCTCGACCCCGTAAACGCTGCGCTGATTTCGGTCGACACGCACCTGCCCACTTCCATGATCCAGGAGTACAACCTCCAGCTTCAGCAGCAGATCACCCACAACACTTCGCTGACCATCGCGTACGTGGGCACGAATGCACAGCACCTGCGCTCCTGGTTCAACCTCAACAGCCAGGTTCTCGACGAGCCTTCGGGCAGCTATCTCTATCCGGCGTTCAGCTCCATCGAGCGCGGGATCGCGAATGGCCGCTCCAACTACAACGGCCTCCAGGTCTTCCTGAACAGCGCAATGTCGCACGGCATCCAGTACACGGCGGCCTATACCTGGTCGCATACGCTGGATGACTCCAACGGCGCCTTCAGCACTGGCACCGCCGGATCGGGCACTCGTATCTTCATCGAGCCAACCGGTCCGAACTTCAAGGCCAACTACGGCAACTCCGATCAGGATCAGCGCCAGGTCTTCACCTTCAGCACCCTGGCCGAGATTCCCTTCGGTCGCGGCCGCAAGTTCGGCGCAAACATCAACCCGGTAGTCGACAAGATTGTGGGCGGCTGGCAGATCAACGCCATCGCTTCGCTGCTGACGGGCTCGCCCTTCGATGTTTCCACCAGCAATTACTTCTATCAGGCGGCCGACGGTACGACATCGCTCCCCAGCGCCAGCCTGAGCAACCGCGCCAACCTGGTCAAGCCGATCCACTACACCAAGAGCCTGCACGAGTGGTTCGACACCACTTCGTTCGAGCATCCTGCAGTCATCGACCCCAACGGCCAGGAAAGCACCTTCATCGCTCCCGGTTCGCTGGGCCGCAACCAGATGTTTGGCCCCTCCTATCGTGACCTCGACATGTCGCTCTTCAAGAACTTCCCGATCGTGAAGAGCGTGATGGGCGAGTTCCGCGCCGAGGCCTATAACCTGACCAACACCCCTGCGTTCACCAATCCGAACGGAAGCCTCGACAGCTGCACCGGCTCGGCTGCTGAAGTCTGCCAGCCCGCGGTGACAGGCTCCGACTCCGGCTCCTTCGGCCAGATCAACGGCACGCGCTCGCACTCGGAGCGTCAGCTGCAGCTGGCCTTCCGTCTGCAGTTCTAACCTGACCTACCTTCCGGCGCCGCTCGAGACTCTTCCCGGGCGGCGCCGCGTTGTCTTAACCTCATGCTCCACACACGGAAGGACTCAGGGAGACTGGTGAAATACGGAAACATGGCTGTTCTTTCGGCGCTGCTTGGATGCGCTACGGCATTTGCCCAAAGCAGCGCGCCCCAAACCAATGCGCCAACGATAAGCAAGGTCGATCCGCCGAACTGGTGGGCCAATCTTCCTGCCCCGATGCTGCTGGTAAAAGGCGAGAACCTGGAGGGAGCGCATTTTTCTCTCTCCTCGAAGACGCTCGCGATTGCAAAGACCAAAATTTCAGAGAACGGGCACTGGGCAGAGCTGTGGCTCGCCTCTGATCCGCAAGAACCCGAACAGGTGACGATCACCGCTGAGACAGCGAAGGGCAAGACGACACGGCCCTTCGTCTTCGAGAAGCGGCGCGCAGCGAACGATGGCTTCGCAGGCTTCTCCTCGCGCGACGTAATGTACCTCATCATGACGGACCGTTTTGCGGATGGGGACCACAACAACGATGGCCCACAGGCAAAATCTGCCGAGGAGAGCGCGGAGGCCGAAGCGGAACGCACCAGGCCGCGCGGATGGCACGGCGGCGATCTGCGCGGCATCATCGATCACCTCGATTACCTGCAGGCGCTCGGCATCACCACGGTGTGGATTACGCCCGTCTACCAGAATCACGAGCCCGATAGTTATCACGGCTACGGTGCAACCGACATGTACGCCGTTGACGAGCACTACGGCACGCTCGAAGACTACCGCGCACTCGCGGCCGCGCTGCACAAGCGTCGGATGAAATTTGTACTCGACACGGTGCCAAATCACGTAGGGCCCGCGATCGACTGGGTTAGCGATCCGCCAGAGCCGGAC
>NZ_JASGFD010000040.1:0-50279 GCF_047605705.1 Silvibacterium sp.
CGACAGCGGCGCTGCCACCGACGCGACCCTCGCCCATCCCGGCGCTGTCGCCTACGACGCCTCCGGAAACCTCTACCTCGCCGACACCAACAACCACGTCGTCCGCGAGATCGCGAAGTCCACCGGCGTCATCACCACCGTCGCCGGAGACGGCACGGAAGGCTTTTCCGGCGATGGCGGCGCGGCGACCTCCGCGCAGCTCGACACGCCCACCGGCGTAGCCGTGGACAGCAGCGGCAACCTCTACATCGCCGACACGCACAACCAGCGCATCCGCGAAGTCTCAGGTGGCACCATCACCACCATCGCCGGCAACGGCACCGCGGGATACAGCGGAGACGGCGCAGCCGCGACCGCGGCCGAGCTGAGCACACCGGCCGCCGTCGCCGTCGGCACGGACGGCAGCGTCTACATCGCCGACACCAA
The DNA here is from genome assembly GCF_047605705.1 of Silvibacterium sp. Classification (NCBI taxonomy): domain Bacteria; kingdom Pseudomonadati; phylum Acidobacteriota; class Terriglobia; order Terriglobales; family Acidobacteriaceae; genus Silvibacterium; species Silvibacterium sp. Next base: position 427 of record NZ_JASGFD010000040.1, read on the forward strand.
CAACCACAGCATCCGCAAGATCTCGGCAGGCATCATCACTACCATCGCCGGAACCGGCCTGCAGGGTTACGCGGGCGATGGCGGCGCAGCCACATCGGCGCTCCTCGATACGCCCATCGCGATCGCCGTCGATGCGAGCAACAACCTCTACATCGCCGACCGCCATAACCAGCGCGTGCGTGAGGTGCTGGCCTCGGGCACCATCACCACGCTCGCAGGCACGGGCACGCCCACCTTCAGCGGCGGCTTCGCTGGCGACGGCGCAGCCGCGGCCTCCGCATCGCTCGCCAGCCCTACTGGCGTTTCGGTCGACGGCAGCGGGAATGTCTTCGTCGCCGATACGAACAACCAGCGCCTGCGCCAAATCAGCGGAGCCACCATTGCCACTCTCTTCGGAGACGGCACCCAGGACCCCACCACGCTCAACGCCCCGCGCAGCGTTGTGTCCGATGCAACCGGCAACCTCGCGCTCGCCGACACACTCAACCAGACCATCCTGGGCCTTGCGCTGCCCACGCTCACCTTCGCCAGCTCCCAGGTCGGCGAAGCCTCCGCGGCACAGACCATCACGCTCGCGAACACCGGCTCGGCCTCGATCACGGTCGCGAGCCTCTCCTTTGCAGGCACCTTCGCGCTGGCCTCCGGCGGCAGCTGCTCCGCCGCGCCGATCACGCTGGCCGCGGGCGCTTCCTGCACGCAGAACATCGCCTTCCTCCCCACCGTGCTGGGCGCAGCCTCCGGTGAAGTCACCGTCAGCGGAAGCGGCGTCGTCTCACAGTCCGTACTGCTGACCGGCACCGCGACGCAGGGCACCAGCAGCCTCGCGCTCGCGACCACCGACGCGACGCCCGACGTGAATGAGAGCGTCACGCTCACCGCGACCGTCGCCGCCAACGGCAGCGGCACAGCTCCCACGGGAACGGTAGCCTTCTCGGTGAACGGCGCCGCGGTGGGAAGCGCGACCGTCGCCAACTCCGCGGCCAGCCTCGCCTACACCTTCACCTCGGCGGGCAGCTACACCGTATCCGCGAGCTACTCCGGCGACGCGAACTACGCAGGCTCGACCGCCACCGTGGCGGAGAACGTCACCGACTTCAGCCTCGCCTCGGCCTCCGGCTCCGCGAGCAGCGCATCCGTGCAGCCGGGCGCTTCGGCCAGCTTCAGCTTTACCGCGACCCCGCTGAACGGCGCATTCAACACGCCCATCAGCTTCTCCGCCAGCGGACTACCCGACGGCGCGACGGCGACCTTCAGTCCCGCCTCGCTCACGCTCGGCTCCTCGCCCGGCCAGGTCACCGTGACCATCCAGACGCCAGCCACGACCGCGCTGCTGCGCCGGGCAGGCAGCCCGATGCTCGTTGGCATGGGCATGCTCTTCCTGCTCGCGCCCTTCGGCCTCAAAGCGAATCGCCGCCTGCGCGCCCAACTGCTGCTCGTGTGCCTGAGCCTCGGCGGCCTGCTCACGCTTGGCTCGCTGGCAGGCTGCGGTTCGAGCTCCGGCTTCTTCGCGCAACCCTCGAAGAGCTACACCATCGAGATCACCGGCTCCGCAACCACCGCCAGCGGCTCGACCCTGCAGCACGTCACAACCGTCACCCTCACGGTGCAGTAAAGGAGTGATCTTGTCACGAAGGGGTTCTTTTCTCTCGCGCAGCGGTTCTTTCCTGATGGGATCGCTCCTACTCCTCGGCTCCGCGCGTGCTCTCTTCGGGCAGCAGGCTCCGCAGCCAGCGGACCTGGCCGTCACCTACAGCGCCGGGCATTCGCTCGAAGCCACGAGCCAGACCAACTTCTGGATGCAGGGCGGCTCGATCGAGCTCGGGTCTAACACGTGGCACGGACTGGGCGCGGCAGCGAACGTCAGCGGCTTCCACGCCTCGTCCATCGGCGCCAGCGGCATCCCGCTCTCGCTCGTGACCGCGACCTTCGGGCCGCGCTATCGCTGGCGTTCCCAGCACCGCCGGACAGCCTTCTCGCCCTACGGAGAGGCGCTGCTCGGCATTGCCAACGGCTTCGACAGCGTCTTTCCCGCGCCCCGCGCTGCGCAGACCTCGGCCGACGGCATGGCGCTGCAGCTCGGCGGCGGCATCGACTACGACCTCGGACACCGCTTCGGCATCCGCGTGCTGCATGCCAGCTGGCTGCGCACCTACCTGCCGAACGGCACGGACAACCTCCAGAACACGCTCGTGCTCGGCAGCGGAGTGGTGCTGCACTTCGGCTCCTAAGCCGCGGGATCCTGTAATAGGAAACACATCGGGTGCCCCACGTCTCGACTTTGAGACGTGGGTTCGCAGAATCTCCACGGTGGCCCATTCAAGCCCGCTGTTGGCTTGAGTGGGGCGAACCTACACCGACGGAAACGTAATCGTCGCGCCCATGGAAGTAAGAAACGCCAGCGGATTCCAGTAGTCCTGCCAGCGGATAATGCGGCCATCGCGGAAGGTCAGCACGACGATGTACCTCGGATGGAAAGGCCGCCCCGTCTGAATCGCCTGCCCTTTGCCCTCGGCCTGCAGGATCACCGTCTCCGGATCGACAGTCTTATGCATGGCCACCAGGCGGACCTCGTCGAGCCGGATCACCTTCTTGAGCTCATCGAGATAGGGCGCAATCTCCCGCTTGCCGTTCAGCCTCTGCGGACGGCCCTCCGGCGCGAAGGGAAACTCCATCACCGCATCGTCCGCCACCAGCTCCAGCAGCAGGGCGTCCCAGTGGACGGAGGTCAGGTTGTCGAGAAAGAACTGCAGCGCTTCATCGATGGATTTTGTCGTCCCGGGCATGGCTTGGCTCCATTTCATCCTATAGTGAGTGACTCAACTTACTATTGCAATGCTAGAACCGGGCCGAATCGCAAGTCAAGTGCACCAACTCACCTCGTACAATGCGGAAAGAGTGAAGAAGAAGCCGCAATCCGAGCCGAAGCCCGCCACAGCCGCAGTCCGCGAGCCCTCGTACCACGAGCGCGTGAAGGGCGAGAAGCGCCGCGCCGCCATCGACGCCGCGATGGAAGTCTTTCTCGAGCAGGGCTACGAGCGCGCCTCGCTGCAGCAGATCGCAGGCCGCGCCAGCGTCTCCACCGCCACGCTCTTCAAGCGGTTCCCTACCAAGGCCGCGCTCTTCGAGGCCATCGTGCATGACTTCTGGAGCGAGGATGCCGAGATCGGCAGGATTCCGCCTGTCGGCGATCCAAAGGCCGGGCTGCGCCGCATCGGCATGGACTTCGCCACACTTGTGCGCCTGCCGCGCATGGTCGCCTTCACGCGGCTGCTCATCGCGGAGGCCCCGCGCTTCCCCGAGCTGACGCAGGTGATGCTCGAGACCGGCAAGATCCCATACATCCTGCGCGTGGCCGACTATCTCAAGCAGGAGCGCGCCGCGGGCCGCCTCAAGGTCGAAGACCCGAAGCGCGCCGCGCGCCAGTTCCTCGCCATGATCGCGGACCAGCTCTTCTGGCCCGCGCTGCTCACCGCCGGGTTCAAGGTCTCCGACCGTGATGCAAAGCTGGCCGTGGACGAAGCGCTGCAGACGCTGCTGGCGCGCCACGCCGCACCTGCCCGCAAAGCAAAAGCGTAGGCCGGTGGCCTATACAAGCCGATGCTGGCTGGTGGCCCATGCCAGCCCGATGTTGGCCTGAGTGGGGACGAACAAACTTACTCAGCACAGAGGGCACAGACGGCTTCGTGCCTTCCCGCCGAAGCTGAGCTTGGACGGGGCACCCTCATTCTTTGCCAGAGGAGAGAACCGCAGGTCCCTCCACTGCGCTCACTGCGTTTGCTTCGGTCGGGATGACAGTACAGAGGGAAGTGTCGGGTGTCCCACCTCTCGCGTCTGAGAGGTGGGTTCGCAGTATCCTCACGGTGGCCCATGCCAGCCTGATGTTGGCTTGAGTCGGGACGAACAAGCTACTCGACGCGCAGAACCTCCATCGGATCCACGCGGGCTGCGCGCCACGCAGGTAGCGCGGCCGCGACCGCCGCGGTCATCGCCAGCACCGCCGCTGTGCCTGCGAGCGCCAGCGGGTCGAGCGGCTTTACCCCGAAGAGGAACGAACGGACCGCGTGCTCGGCCGCCCATGCGCCGGCGATGCCCGGCACCAGCCCCCATGCCACCATGCGGGCCGCCTGCTGCAGCACCAGCCGCGAGACGCCGGTACGCGACGAACCCAGCGCCATGCGCACGCCGATCTCCCTGCGCCGCGCGTTCACCGTGTACGCAAGCATGCCGTAGATGCCGACAGCCGCGAGGACGAGCGCCATCGCGCCGAAGCCCGAGACCAGGCGCAGCGCCATCCGCCGCTCTTCGAGCGAGTTGGCGATGGCCTCCTCCATCGGCTGCAGCTGCATCTCGGCCATATCCGGTGCGGTCTGCTTCAGCGCTCCGCGAATCTCTTTATTGAGCGCGTCCTGCGGCAGCGGCGAGCGGATCGCGAACTGGCTCATCATGCCGTAGATCTGGAGGAACATCGACTCCTTCGGAATCTGCAGGTCGTCGAGATAGATCATCGGCTGGAACTCCGACGCGAGATCGCCTCCCTGCACCTCGTTCTGCACCACGCCCACGATGGTGAAGCCCTGCAGGATCGGCATGTCCGAGTCCTTGTCCGTTGGATCGCGATGCATCTTCAGCCCCACACCGAGCGGGTTGCGGCCAGCCAGATACTTGTCGACGAAGGCCTGGTTGACCAGCACAACGATGTTGGCGCTGCCGTCATCCTGCGGCAGAAAGCCGCGTCCCTGAAGCACGCGGATGCCGCTGGCGCGCACAAAGCCGGAGCTGACGATGCTGTAGTTGGCCGTATCGCTCTTCTGAAACGGACGTCCGCTGATGTCCGTTGTGCCGTTGAGATTGAAGGCGAAGCTCGAGAACGGAATGGACGTCTGCATGGCCGCAGCCTCCACGCCGGGCAGGCTTTCCAGACGATGCAGCAGCAGCGTGTTGCTCTGGAGCAGCGAGCCCGAAACCTGCGGGTGCTGCGGCATCACCACCAGCGTGGTGACGTGATGCGGGTCAAAGCCCAGCGGCACCTGCCGCAACGCGAAGAACGTTCGCACAAAGAGACCGCAGGTCACCAGCAGCACGCAGGTGAGCGTGATCTGCGTGGTGACAAGCACCGCCGAAGCGCGGTTGCGGGATGTCGTAGTACGCCGCGCCGCCGCGGCAGCGACAGTGCGCCGGCGCGTGCTGAAGGCGGGCGCGAGCGAGGCCAGCAAACCGGCCACCATCGCCAGCAGGACCACGGCCGCGAGCACCGAGGGATGCACGGCGAGCTCCTGAAAGCGGGGAAACTGATCGCCATAGGCGTGGCGGATCGCGGCAATTGCGGCGAAGGCAAGGCCGCCGCCGACTACCGCGCTGCCGAGGCTCACGATCAGGCTTTCAACAACCAGTTGCTGCAAGAGGCGCGGGAAGCTCGCACCCAGCGCCGAGCGCACCTGCATCTCCGGCAGCCGCTCAATGGCGCGCGCGATCTGCAGGCTCGCGGCATTGGCGCAGGCGATGAGAAGCAGGATGCCGACGCCGCCGAGCAGCGCCAGCAGCGGCGTCTGCAGGCTGCTGGTGAGGAAGCGCGTGACCGGCACGATCATCAGCTGACTGCCCGCGACGCCGCTTGAATCATGAATATGTTCAAGAAATCCACGCACCTCGGCAAGCGCCTGCGACGCGGTGACACCCGGCTTGAGCCGCGCCAGCGCCATCGACGCGTCGATGGACAGGAAAGTACTGCCCTTCTGCTGTTCGGCGACCGGCATGTAGACGACCGGACCGCGCGTGGGGAAATCGATCCCTTGCGGCAGCACGCCGACGACGGTCCGCAACTCGCTGGAGACACGGATGGTTGAGCCAACGGCGTGTGGGTCGCCATGCAGCTCTTCGAGCCAGAATTCATGGCTCAGGACGACGACCGGCTGCGTGGCGTCGCTGCGGGTGAGCACGCGGCCCATCTGCGCGGGCGCGCCCAGCACCTGAAAATACTCGGGGGAGACGAGGTTCAGCAGCGCGGTGCGCGAACCATCGGCCACACTGACCGGCGCGATGGTGGTGTTGTAGCTGGCGACCGCGGCGAGCGAACGGCCATCGTGGCGCAGCGCGTCAATCTGCTTGTTGCTCAGGTCCACGAAGGAGCCCGGCTGCTCGCTGCGCCCGTACATCACGACCAGTTCTTCCGGATGCGGCAGCGATACAGGCCGCAGCAGCACCGAGTCGATGACCGCAAGGATGGTCGTCACCGAGCCCAACCCGAGCGCCAGTGTGAGCACCACGGCGGCCATGTACCCGGGCGAGCGCAGCAGGCTTCGCATGCCATAGCGCAGATCATGCAGCAGATACTCGAACCACAGACCGCCCCACATCTCACGCGAACGCTCGACGGTGAGCAGCGTGTTGCCGAACTTCTTCTGCGCAGCCTCACGCGCCGCCTCGGGCGACATGCCGGACTGGATATTCTCTTCGATCTCCAGCTCGATATGGTTTTGGATTTCGTCCTGCAACCGCGTTCTGCGTCCGTTCCAGAATTGCATGCTGAAATCCCCCGTGGCTGTGTTTGGCTAGCGTGTCTTCGAAGCTGCCGGGCTGAGGATGCGGGCCATCGCGCTTGAGAACCGCTCCCAGCGCGAGGTCTCCTCGTGCAGCGCCTTGCGTCCCTTTTCCGTGAGGCGATAGAAGCGCGCCTTGCGATTGTTTTCCGATGTGCCGTCTTCGGCGGCGATAAGCTTCAGCTTCATCAGCCGCTGCAGCGCGGGATAGAGCGAGCCGTGGCCCACGCGCAGGACCTCGTCCGAGCGGAGCTCGATGGAGCGCGCGATGGCATGGCCATGCGCCTTGCCGAAGACGAGCGTCTGCAGGATGAGCAGATCGAGCGTGCCCTGCAGAAGATCGAGCGGGCTGTCTTTCTCTTGAGTCGACATTCGACCTGAGACTAGTCCCGGCTCCGGTCGAATGTCAAGGGGACTGCTGCGCACAAGGCGGAACTGGCCGTCCAGGCCTTTCGCCTTCGGCTGCTGCGCGCAGAGCGAATCGCCTTCGGCATCCGCTCCCGGTGGTCGCGATCTGCGAAATCTCCGGGTGCCCCACCTCTCGACTTTGAGAGGTGGGCTAGCGAAACCGCAGGTCCCTCCACTGCGCTCACTGCGTTCGCTGCGGTCGGGATGACACGGTGTAAGGCTTGGGTGAGCGAATGCGCCTGGGTTTCAATCTAGGCTTTAGTCTGGGATTCGATGTGCGCCTCGATGGCGGCGATGCGCTTGCCGGTCCACTTGCGGAGCAGCGCGTTGGAGTTTGCGCGCGGCAGCGATCCGGCGAGGATGCGATAGACATCGTTGCGGCGGATCTTCGAGGGGTGCTGGGGATCGAGCCACCGCTCGTTCTGGACCAGCAGGAGCAGGGTCTCGAGACCGATCAGGATGGGCCATACGCAGGCCAGCCGAAGGCGAAGCGCAAAGGTCGGCAGCGCGGCGGTGTACTCGATGCCGGCACGATAGTGATCGAGCGCGACGCGCAGCAGCTTGAGCAGGATGGGCCGCGCGCGCAAGGAGTTCGCGGGGTCCAGCAGCTCTTCGGCGGAGATGCCCGCCTCGTCGAGCAGCGTCTGCGGCAGATAGCAGCGGCCGATGCGGAGATCCTTCGGGCAGTCGCGCAGGATGTTCGTCATCTGCAGCGCCTTTCCGAGGCGGACGCCGCGCTCGATCATCGTGGCTTCATCCGCGCCGAGGCGCGTGGTCACGTGCGCATAGGTCATCCGCGTCCAGAACTCGCCAACGCAGCCGGCGACCATGTAGGTATAGCGATCGAGCTCGACGGGCTGCTGCAGCGCGACGACACGCCCGGAGGACTCATCGGGAAAGTGCTTCAGGTCGAACTCCATGCCTTCGGTGAGCGTGGAGACGATGCCGCGGATCGCGGCTTTGTCGGCTTCGGAGAACTGCGCGAGCAGAGAGAGCGCGGGCCCCAGCGATTCGAGCAGCGTGCGCTCGTCGGAATCCTTCTGCTGCCTGGCGACTTCGCTGACGACCTCATGCAGCGCCGCGGCATCGGGTGAGCCGTTTACCTGCGCGCGCAGCGAGAGCAGCAGCTCAAGGCGCTTCTCCGGCGCGATGAGCGAGGTGTCGGCGATGGTGTCCGCCGCCCGAGCCAGCAGATAGGCGAGCCCTACGGGGTCGCGCATGCCGGCGGGGAGGATGCTCAGCGTGAGATAGAACGAGCGGGAGACGCCCTTCAGCAGAGGGCCCAGGAGCTGTTTGCGATCGGTGATAGCCATGCACTCTGCGGATGCGCCGCAGCAACGATTCTACCGCTGCGGCCTGCCGTCTTTACGACTCGCGGCGCTCGGGCTGCCACTGGTCGTCGAAGCTGCGATCCACCCAGTCCCGGCGGTCTTCGCGTTCGCGCTGCTGGCGCTCAATCTCTTTTTGTTCGCGTTCTTCGCGTCCGTCACTCATGGTCCTATTGTATCGGCTCAGGGCTCAGATAGAAGCATCTGTCCTTCCGGCCGGAGCGGCCGCAGGCCGCGCGGTGGAGGCACCTGCGGTTCTCCTCACAAAGCGAAGGTGGGGCGTTCGTTGCTTCCCCACTCAAGCCAACTGCGGCTTGCATGGGCCACCCGGTGACGTTCGTTCTTGCCTTCCCACCTCTCAGAAGCGAGAGGTGGGGCACCCTGGTTAGCCCCCTGAGCTCTGCGCTCTGAGCCCTGAGCCCTTTAGCGTCTGCCAGCCGAGGCCGAGTAGCAGGTATCCGAGGTAGAGATACGGTAGCCAGTTGTACGGCGCGGCGGGGACGGGGTAGAGCGTGCCTGCGAGCGCGAGCAGCATGGCGAGGACGCCTGCCGCCGAGAGCACGACGATGCCGGGCGTGAGCTTGTCTTTCCCGCGCTTCTGCTGCCGCCCGAGATGTACGGGCAGCGCGATGCAGACCAGCGCGTAGACGGTGATGAAGCCATAGGTCGCGAGCGAGCCCATCCAGCCGTAGATGTTATCGGCGGAGACGCCGCGCAGGGCGAGCACGACGGCGGGCACGAGCGTGGCCAGCGCGGTGACGAGCACGGCCCAGTGCGGCGTCTCGTTTTTGGCGTGCGTGCGGGAGAGCGCGCGGTGCGCGAGGCCGTGATGGCTCATGAGCATGAGCACGCGCGAGGCGGCGGTGATGCAGGCCAGCACGCAGGCGAACATGCTGATCATGGCGCCGATATCGACCAGCGTGCCGAGCAGGCCGACCTTGGCGTGGACCGCGAGAACGTGCAGCGGCGCGGCGGCCTGGTCGAGCGGCTGCCCCATATCGCGATAGCCAAGGACTTCGGCGTAGATGCAGAGGATGAAGAAGGCGCCGCAGCCGATGGCGCACTGCAGCACCGCGCGGGGGATGGTCCGGAGCGGCTCGCGGGCCTCTTCGCCAAGCGCGGTGGCCGACTCGAAACCGACAAAGCTGAACAAGGCAAGCACCAGTCCGAGGCGGAAGCCCGAGCCGGTGGCGCCGGCGAGATGAAGCTGCGGCCAGTCCAGATGCAGCCCGTGGCGATACGCGACCACGGCGAGGATGAGAACGATGCAGGTGACGGAGGCACCCTCCATCCAGAGCATCATCTCGGCGGAAAGCTTGATGTCGCGCCAGGCCATGAAGCCGGCGAGCACGACGGCCACGGTCATCAGCAGGACAGGCGGCGCGGAGAGGCCGAGCGCGGCGTGGAGCAGAACATTTGCGAAGTTAAAGAATCCGGCCGCGACCGAGGAGGCCGTGGCGATGTAGGCCAGCAGCAGCGCCCATCCCGCGATGCCCGCCACCCAGGGCGGCAGCGACTGCGAGACATAGGAGAAGAGCGAGCCGGGTGAGGCGGAGCGGCGTCCGAAGCAACCGATGACCAGGCCGACGAGCACCAGCGCCGTGGTGGCCGTGAGGTAGACGAGCCAGGTGGCGTTGCCGGCCAGCGCGAAGACCAGCGGGATGGTCATGGCCGGGGTCGCGGTGGGGGCGATGGCCGAGACGGATTGCGCGAGCGTCTCCCAGGGGCCGAGGACATGGCGGCGCAGGCCGTAGCCGGGGCGGGTTTCGTCGAGTAGTTCGGGCAAAAGGGGTGGGCGCTCCTGAGTCTTAGTTTTTAGCTTCTAGCTTCCAGCCGAATGCCCTGAGAGGCAAGAGATTCCTGCTGCTTCGCGCCGGGCGGATCGCCTTGGGCACGCGCTCCCGGTGGTCGCGAGTTGGGGTTCGGTTGCCGCCTGGGGGCTCACAGCAGGACAAACCGCAGGTTCCTCTACTTTGGTCAGGATGACAGGGTTATGGGGGTGCTTGTCCCCCCACTCAAGCCGACACCAGGCTTGAATGGGCCACCGTCGGGGTTCGTGCCTTCCCGCCCAAGCGAAGCTTGGACGGGGCACCCTCTTTCGTGCCGGTGCGGACAAACCACAGGTCCCTCCACTGCGGTCGGGATGACAGGGTTATGGGGGTGCTTGTCCCCCCACTCAAGCCAACCTCGCTGGAATGGGCCACTGTTGGGGTTTGTGCCTTCCCGCCCAAGCGAAGCTTGGACGGGGCACCCTCTTTCGTGCCGGTGCGGACAAACCGCAGGTCCCTCCACTGCGGTCGGGATGACAGGGTGGTTGGAGGACCGCTGGAGTTTGTGCCTTCCCACGTCTCAAAACCGAGACGTGGGGCACCCGGGGATTGCGGCTGGATTGGCTTTCGCTAGAAGCTAGAGGCTAAAAGCTAGGAGCTGTTAATGGATTACGAGGCGATGCTGGCGGTGGCGGTAGGTGAGGCTCGGGCGGGGTTGGCCGAGGGCGGGATTCCGATTGGGGCGGCGATCTTCCGGGCGGATGGCTCGCTGGTGAGCTCGGGGCACAACCGGCGCGTGCAGGAGGGCGATCCCTCGGCGCATGGGGAAACCGACGCTTTCCGGCGGGCGGGGCGGCAGCGCTCCTACCGGGACCTCATCCTGGTGACGACGCTGGCTCCGTGCTGGTACTGCTCGGGGCTGATCCGCCAGTTCGGATTCGGGACGGTGGTCCTGGGCGAGAGCCGCAACTTCGAAGGCGGCGCCAAATGGCTGGCGGAGCTGGGGATACGGGTGATCGACCTGGACTCGGCGGAATGCGTGGCGATGCTCTCAGAGTACGTCCGTAACCATCCTCAGGTGTGGAACGAAGATATCGGAGAAGAGTGAGGGGGGAGTGCGCCGATATGGGGAGCAGCCCTCCCCCGGGCGTGCGGGCGTCTCCCACGGCCGCCGCGACGCGGGGAACGGGTGAGACCCCGACCCGGCGCACGACCGGAGGGTCGGCTTAAGGCTGCTCCGGCGTTTGCCGGAGGCTGCTTCCGGCAGGAGAGGACAGCCGGAACGGACAGCCCTTCCCTAAGCTCGACCCGAGGCGCGACGCAGGAGAGAGAAGCGTCGCGTCTTGAAGAGTCTGAGCGCACTGACCGCTGCATGGCTGCTGATCGCCCCGCTGTCGCAGAGCCTGACGACGCGCATCGTGGAGTGCGTGCTGGTGCTCTGCTACGCGGCGATGTTCGGGGCGCTGGTGTGGATGATGCTGCGCCTGGGGCAGTCGCCGGCGATGGCGCGCTATCGCTGGACGGCCTCATGGGTGGCGGCGCTGCTGCTCTCGGAAGGCGCGCTGCGGCTGACGCAGGCGGCCTCGCAGTGGGTGCCCCTGGGCTATCTCGAGGTGACGCTGCGGGTGGCGGCGACGATGGTGGCCACGGCCGCGGCGGTGTACTTCGTGATGGCCGCGCCGCGGCTGGCCGGGCTGCTGCGCCGAATTGCGCACCCGACCGGCGACCAGGCAGAGCGGCGGATGAACGCGGCGATCCAGGAGACGGAGCAGATTGCCGAGGCGCTGGCGGAGTCCGACACGCGCTTCCGGCTGCTGGTGGAGGGCATCCGCGATTACGCCGTGTACACGGTGGACCCGGCGGGCGTGATCACCACGTGGAACCGCGGGGCGGAGCGGCTGCTGGGCTACAAGGAGCAGGAGATCCTGGGAGCGCATTTCTCGCGCCTGCTCACGGCAGAGGAGAATGCCGCGGGAGTTCCGGAGCAGCTGATCGCGAGGGCGCGGGAGTGCCGCTATACCGAGGACGAAGGCTGGCGGGTGCATGCGGACGGCACGCGCTTCTGGGCGCGGGTGGTGAAGACGGCGCTGCTGGACGACTGCGGGCAGCTGCGCGGCTTTGTGGTGATCGTGCACGACATGACGCTGACGCGGAACGCGGAGCGGCAGGCGCTGGAGCAGGGAGTGCGGCTGAAGGCGCTGGTGGAGACGACGGCCGACGGCGTGGTGACGATCGACCATATGGGGGTGATCGACGGCTTCAACCCGGCCTGCGAGCGGCTCTTCGGCTACCCGGCGGACGAGGTGATCGGCAGGAACGTCAAGATGCTGATGCCGGAGCCCTTCCAGAGCCAGCATGACCGTTATCTGAGCCGCTATGCGGAGACGGGCAAGGGCGGCATCATCGGCACCTCCGGCCGCGAGGTGCGCGGGCTGCGCAAGGACGGCACCGAGTTCCCGATGGACCTGGCCGTGGGCGCCTTCCTGCTGGACGGAACATGGCACTACTCGGGCATTGTGCGCGACCTGACGGAGAAGAAGAAGCTGGAGCAGGATCTGCGCGAGAGCCTGCAGAACCGGGTGCGAACGCAGGAACGCTTTCTCTCGCACGTCTCGCATGAGCTGCGCACGCCGCTGACGGCGATCTACTTCTTCGTGAGCAACGTGCTGGACGGCATCTTCGGCGACCTGACCACGGACCAGCGGGACCAGCTGCAGCTGACGCTCGAGAACACCAAGCAGCTGAAGGAGATGGTGAGCGACCTGCTGGACATCACGCGGATCGACTCGCACAAGCTGACCATCTCATCGCAGCCCTCGAACCCGGCGCGGCTGGTGCTGGAGGTGATCAGCACCTGCCGCAAGAACGCGAACGAGGCCGAGGTGAAGCTGAGCAGCGAGCTTTCCGGCAGGCTGCCGTTTGTGTGGGCCGATCCTTCGCGGGTGCGGCAGGTGCTGACAAACCTCATCGAGAACGCGGTCAAGTTCACGCCGCCGGGCGGCACGGTTACGGTCGGCAACGAGCCGTTCCAGGAAGGCGACGAGCGGCTGTGCCTGAAGGTGAGCGACACGGGCTGCGGCATCAAGCCGGCGGACAAGGAGCGGATCTTCGACCGGCTGGCGCAGGCGCAGGGGGCGAACGAGGCCAGCCGCAAGGGGCTGGGGCTCGGGCTGTTCATCTCGCGCGAGCTGGTGATGCGGCATGGCGGACGGATCTGGGTGGAGAGCGATCCGGGGGTGGGCAGCACCTTTTTCTTCACGCTGCCGGCCTTCAGCCTGCAGCAGTGGTGCGAGCGGGTGCTGAGCCAGAGCGAGCGCGAACCCAACCAGATCACGCTGATTGCCGTGGACCTGGGCACGCACGGCGAGGGCATGAGCGGCGAGATGCTGCACGACTGCAAGCGGACGGTGGAGCGGTGCATTCATCCGGGACAGGATGTGCTGCTGCCGATTGCGGGACGCGAGCAGGAGACGATGCCGACGATTTTCATTGCTGCGCGCGCGGGCACGCAGGGAGTGGCGATTATCGAGAGCCGCATCACGCGGGAGTTCTCGTCGTCGCTGAAGCTGGAAGGGATCCAACTGGGGATTACGGCCTCCTCGGTCGATATAACCCAGGGAGCGAGCCGCGAGGAGCAGACGGCCGAGGTGACCGCCCAGATCGAGAAGCTGATCGATGCGCATTTATCGAGGAAGGGGAGCTGAACTTTGACTCCGAAGAAGATTCTGATTGTGGACGACGACCAGCATCTGCTGATCGGACTGACAGCGCGCCTGAAGCATCACGGCTATAGCGTGGTGACCTCGATGGACGCGGTCTCTGCCATTGCGGTGGCCAAACGAAGCGCGCCGGACCTGATCATCCTGGACCTGGGACTGCCGGCCGGAGACGGCTACCTGGTGCTCGAACGGCTGAAGGAGCTGCCCGACCTGGCCATGATCCCGGTGATCGTGCTGAGCGCGCGCGACCCGGTGCCGAACAAACAGCGGTCGATGGAGGCTGGCGCGGTCGCCTTCTTCCAGAAGCCGCCGGAGAATCACGCGCTGATGGCGGCGATCCACCATGCTTTGGGTGAGACGACAGCTCTAAGTGCTTTCCTTACGACGTAGGGTGGGAAGCGGAGGTTGTGCTTTCCCACGTCTCAGACGCGAGACGTGGGGCACCCGCTGCTTTGCTCTCCATCCCTCTCTGTCATTCCGACCGGAACGAACAAAGTGAGCGGAGTGGAGGAACCTGTAGTTCTTCGCCCATGCCGTACAAACCGCAGGTCCCTCCACTTCGCTGCGCTTCGGTCGGGATGACAGGGGGAGTCGAATTTGCATTGATTCGGGTGGCCCATTCAAGCCCGAAGTTGGCTTGAGTGGGGAAGCCATGAACCACACCGATCTGCTTGTTTGAGAGAACCGCAGGTCCGCTTCGGTCGGGATGGCAGGGAGTTCGGGGAATCGAATTTGCATCGATTCGGGCGGTCTGCGAATCTGTCCCGGTATGAACGGCTTTCAGCTTGCGTTGCTCGGTGTGGCGGTGGCCGCGGTGGTCTTCACGGTGGTGCGCCTGCTTTCCATCCAGCGCGCGCGGCGCGAGCTGGCGCTGCACTGTATCGAGCCGGACGAGCTGAACCAGCTGCTGCAGGCCGGCAAGCCGGTGCAGCTCTATGACCTGCGCCAGCCGCTCGATCTCTTCATCGATGCCGAGACCATCCCCGGCGCGCGCCGCATTGCGCCGCACGAGATCCTCACCGATCCCACGCTGATTCCGGCCGACCAGGACTCGGTCGTCTACTGCACCTGCCCAGGCGAGGAGACCAGCCGCAAGATCGTCGAGCGGGCGCTTTCCATGGGGTTCCGGCACATCCGCCTGCTGCGCGGGGGCCTGGCTGCGTGGAAGGCTGCGGGATATCCGGTCGAGCCGTACAAGGGCAACATCAGCCTTGAGCCTGCCAACTTCGCTCGCTGAGAGCTGCTCCTCTGTGTACACCACTCAAGCCAAAACCAGGCTTGCATAGGCCACCGCTGCTTCGTGCAGGGCGGGTCGCGCTCCCGCTGGTCGCGTGGGAGATCTTCGCCTGTTGGGGGAGAACCGCAGGTTCCCCCACTGCGCTCACTTCGTTCGCTTCGGTCGAAATGACAGGTTTTTGGGGAGCGAGAGGTGGGCACCCGAATCCTCTCCTTCCACCAAAACCTGTCAGAAAATGACGGCTTTGTGGCGCGTAGTGCCTCTCCTCTGCTAACTTGGTCTGTCAAAACCTGTCGCAAGAGGACGGTTTTGGTGAGGGAGCTTTTTAATGTCGACTGCCGATGCCGCGGAGGATGACCCCATGCGGGAGTCCGAATATTCGATCGTTCGTTCGCAAAGCGCTGAAATACAAGGGAATGGCATGGCGGCCCAGGCGCAGTCGTCACTGCGGGCGGCAGCAGCTGAGGCCCGCGCCACCGCGGAGCGGGCTGCTTCCCGGCTCTTCTCCCTGCAACATACGGACGGCTACTGGGTCGGCGACCTGACGGCAGACTCGACGCTGCAATCGGACTACATCCTGATGCAGATGTGGCTCTACCCGGCCGAGGCCGACGGCAGCTGGAACCCGCCGACCCTGCCGCAGGTTCGCAAGGCCGCGCAGTCGCTGCTCAACACGCAGCGCGCCGACGGCGGCTGGAACATCTACGAGCCCGGCGAGTCGGAGATCAACGCCACTGTCCGCGCCTACGCCATGCTCAAGATGACCGGCTTCGATCCCGAGGACGAGCGCATGCGCCGCGCCCGCGCGCTGATCCTCCGCATGGGCGGCATCCAGGAGTGCAACAGCTACACGCGCATCAACCTCAGCCTCTTCGAGCTCTTCCCGCGCAAGTATTGCCCCACCATTCCGCCGGAGATCATGATCGTCCCCGGCAACGTGCTCTACGAGATGTCCTCGTGGACGCGCACCATCATCGTGCCGCTCTCCATCGTGCAGGCGCTGGCCGCGCCGCGCCGCACGCCCGGCCATCGCCGCATCGAAGAACTCTTTCACCCCAGCCGCCGGCTCGCGCTCCATCGCAAGGACCGCATCGCGAACGTCTTCGTCCACGCCGACAAGATCTTCAAGCGCTGGGAGCGGCAGAATGTCCGCAAGATTCGCGACCGCGCCATCCGCGAGGCCGAGACGTGGATGATGAGCCGCCTGCACCACAGCGAAGGCCTCGGCGCCATCTACCCCTCGATGATGTACTCCATCATGGCGATGGAGGTGATGGGCTATGAGAGCGACCATCCCGATCTCGAGCAGGCCATCCGCCACTTCAATGGCCTCATGCTCGAAGGCGAAGAGACGCTGATCTTTCAGCCGGCCAAGTCGCCGGTGTGGGACACGGCCATTGCCGCCTTCGCGCTGGGCGAGCTGGGCCTGGCCGACCGGGACGAGAGGACGGCTGCCTCCATGACCAGGGCCGCCGACTGGCTGCTCAGCAAGGAGATCCGCCGCAAGGGCGACTGGAGCGCGAAGCGCCCCGACCTCACGCCTTCGGGCTGGGTCTTCGAGTTCGAGAACGAGTTCTACCCCGACATCGACGACACGGCGATGGTGCTGCTGACCCTGTTGCATGCGAAGGCCAGCGATCCGGAGAAGCAGGCCCGCGCCGAGAAGCGCGCCGTGAACTGGCTGCTCGGCATGCAAAGCTCCGATGGCGGCTGGGCGGCCTTCGACGTCGACAACAACTGGCAGGTCCTCAACCAGGTGCCCTTTGCCGACCACAATGCGATGCTCGACCCCACCTGCCCGGACATCACCGGGCGCGTGCTCGATTCGCTGGCCCGGCGCGGATTCACCTACGCGCATCCGGCCATCGAGCGCGGCATCCGTTACCTGCTCACGCAGCAGGAGACAAACGGAAGCTGGTACGGCCGCTGGGGCGTGAACTACGTCTACGGGACGTTCCTGGCCCTGCGTGGACTTGTCGCCACGCGCGCGCCGGGCGCGGCCGACGCCATCGCCCGCGGCGCACACTGGTTGCGCGAGGTGCAGAATCCGGATGGCGGCTGGGGCGAGAGCTGCCTCGGCTACGAGACGAACCGTTTCGAGCGCGCGGTGAGCACGCCTTCGCAGACGGCATGGGCGGTGCTCGGCCTGATCGCCGCCGGAGCCTTGCGCAGCAACGCCGTGGCCGACGGCATCCGCTGGCTCAACGAAAAACAGCGCCCGGACGGCACCTGGGACGAAGCCATCACCACCGGCACCGGCTTTCCGCAGGTCTTCTACATCCAGTACGACCTCTACCGGAACTACTTCCCGGTGCTCGCACTCGCGACGTATGCCTCGGCGCTCGAGGATACGAGTAAGTACTCGCCGAGCTGGAATCACCTGCCGAGCCTGGTGTAAGGATTCTCGACACCGGGTGCCCCCACATCTCGTGCCGTGCGAGATGTGGGTTTGCAGAAACCTCAACGGTGGCCTGCTCAGGCTTCTGTTCCCTGGGTGGGGGGAGATTCTGTCATCTCGACCGAAGCGAGACAGCTTCATCGTCTCGCGCAGTGGAGAGACCTGCGGTTCCTTCTCGCACCGGATGATCCTCAAAGGAAAAGGCGAGCTGCATGGGACCGGCTCTCAGAAAGCGAATCCTCCTACGCGAAGAAGATAAGCTAAAAGAAACTCTTCACGGAGATACCATTCCTGGTGCGCCGCACTTTCATCCTGCTCTGGACGCTTTGCCTACTCTGCCTCGCCGCTGTTCCTCTCGCGCATGCCGACGCGCTCAAGCCGCGCGTCATCGTCTTTGTCCACGGCCTGCATGGCGATCGCGAGACCTGGCGCGCCGCCAACGGCGCCTACTGGCCACAGATGATCCAGACCGATCCGCACTTCCGCAATTCGGATGTCGTCGTCGCCCAATACCCCACGCCTTCGAGCCACGGACAGTACTCCACGCAGCAGCTCTCTGAAATCCTCTACCGCAGCCTGCAGAGTCAGCATGTCTTCGATCATCGCGAGATCGTCTTCCTCGCGCACAGCCTCGGTGGCCTGCTCACCGAGGAGATGCTGCTCAACCATCCCGACGTGGCTGCGCGCACGCGCTTCATCGTCTCCTACGCCACGCCGCATGAGGGTTCTTTCGTCGCCAGTCTTGCCAAAATCTACGACAGCGATCCGCTGCTCACCGACTTGAGCGACAACAACGACAACAACTTCCTCATCGATCTCGAACAGAAATGGCGCGGCACGCCGTCCGCTGTGCGTATCCATCGCTACTGCGCCTTTGAGACGCAGGACACCGCCGCCGGCGAAGGCATCGGCCGCTATCTCCACGCGCACACGCGCGTCGTCAGCTTCTATAGCGCTACGTATGGATGCGACGTGGACACACCGCCGCAGAAGATCGATGCGGACCACATCGGCATTGTGAAGCCCGTCAGCCGCACGGCTGACGCGTACACCTTCTTTGCCCGCGTGT
Organism: Silvibacterium sp.; assembly: GCF_047605705.1. Taxonomy (NCBI): domain Bacteria; kingdom Pseudomonadati; phylum Acidobacteriota; class Terriglobia; order Terriglobales; family Acidobacteriaceae; genus Silvibacterium; species Silvibacterium sp. The sequence continues at coordinate 18,891 of NZ_JASGFD010000040.1, forward strand.
ATCACAACAATCCTGTGCTCGATACGGTCGAGTTGACGCGCGATAACAGGGTTTCCGGCCTCACGGTCGAGTGCAACAAGACGAACACCGCGAGCGATCTGCAGGTGCCCGTCGCGCTCGACCCCACGCTGCACGAGCAGTTGCTTTGGGCCAGCGCCGAGTTCGTCGACACGGATAAGGTTCATGACGATGCGCAGCCCACGGTGACGAAGACCGATCCAATTGGTGTCGCGCACATCGCCTACTCGTTCAAAGGGCAGGGCAAGAGCCTGCTCATCGTCGGCTGCCCCACCGGCCGTGCATCGATACTCGTCCACTTCCACATCCGCGGACAGGTGCCTCTGAACGAATAACGTTCGTGCTGCTTCGCGCAGGGCGAATCGCCTTCGGCACTCGCTCCCGTTGGTCGCGTGGGGGGGATTCTTGCCTGTTGGGGGAGAACTGCAGGTTCCTCTGCTGCGCTCCCTGTGTTCTGCGAACCCACTTCTCAAAATCGACAGGCGGGGCACCCGGATTCTCGCTCATCCATGCATGGAGAGCTGTGCTTCCCCACTCAAGCCAACTTCAGGCTTGAATGGGCCACCCGGAGTGTGCCTGGCTCTTGAAGGATTTGTGCCTTCCGCCCAATGCTCATTTCCGAGACACCGTCATCCCCACTCCACAAGCCCTTGTCATCCCGACCGAAGCGAACGGAATGACAGCATGGAAAGCGAGCTGTGCCGGATGCGGCGAAGGCCCGGCAGCGGCGGGTTGGCTGTCCCACCGCCCACAGGTTGGGCACTACGCCGGGATGCGGCGGCTCGGGCTCGCCTGCGATGGTGGCAGCAGCGGGGTCTGGAGCCGGGATGGTCACAGGTTCCGCTGCAGGCTCTTCGGCGGCTGAGGACTCGGGCAGGCGTGCGGCCGAGGATGGCGTGGGATCGGGATCTTCGTCGGGACCGGTATCAGGATTGGAATCGGGACTGGAATTTGGGCTGGGCGTTTCAGGCTTGGCCTGCGGCTTGGATGGGCTTTTGCTGTAGCCGGATTCGGGCAGTGGACGGCCTGCCTGATCGGGAAAGAGGCTGTCGCGGAGGAAGCGGTCGAAGCTCCATTCGCGCGCCGCGGCCTTCTTCTCCGCAGGCGCCTTTGCGGGGGGCATCCATGGCGCGGGCGGAGCGAGGTCCTCGCCTGCAGGGCCGATGGTGAACTCGTCTACATACATAAGAGCGGGATCCACAGAAGCGGGAAATGCGAGAGCGGGAGAGAGAGGAGCGTGCGGCTCGGAAGTCATCTCCGCATCTGTTTCCGCATCTGGCCCGGGCGTGGGTTCCGTGACGGATTCTTCCCGTGCGGCGCGGCGGCGGGTTGCGGCAGCTGCCGGGCGCGGCGGCGTGAGCAACTGGGAAACATTCCTTGCCGCGGCGAGCAGCAGCTTGGCGGCGTTGAGATTGAGCGTGCCGTCGGCGATGCCGCGCAGGATGCCGGTGTAGAGCTGGAGAAGGTCGGCGCGATCTTCGAGCAGAGGGATTTCCAGCACGCCGCGCCGGCGCTGGTCGCGGCTGTGAGGGTAGCAATAGGGATCGCCGGGGAGGGCGCGGCGCACGCAGCGGCGGCCGCTGGCCTTGAGGTGCCGGCAGAGTTGGGGTTGCGCTTCCACATGCAACGAGATGGGCTGAGACATGATGCCTCCTGAAGGAACACAAGGCGGAACGGTGAAAGGCCCGGCGAGGGCGCCAAAAAAGAGAAAGGCGCGGAGGAACTCCCCGCGCCTTTCAAGCCTCAGATTGAATGGATCTGCTTCTATTTCCAGTATAGGAATTCGCGGGAAAAATCATGCCACTTCGGAACCGCTTTTCTTCCCTTTGCTTTCAGTCACTTAAGACGGAGCAGCCCTACTCAGGGGCTTGACAGCATTTCCTGTTGACGTTTCTGGGGACGTTTCCGAATGCCTGAGGAGCTACACGCGATCCCTGCCGAAGAGGACGGCGTCGAGGCTGTAGCGGCCGGGTCCTGCGACGACGAGCGTGGCCATGATGGCGATGTAGAGGACGATGAGCTCGCCGTGATCGGCGTCGTGCCCGAAGAAGAGGAAGTGGTGGAAGAAGGCCCAGGCGACGAAGAGGTTGACCAGCGAGACGAGCGCGGCCCAGCGGCTGAGGAGGCCGACGAGGAGCAGGATGGTCGCGATGGAGTCCCCAAGCATGGCGCAGATGAGGCTGGGCACCGGGCCGATGTGGATGGGGTCGGGGAAGTGCGCGGCCATCTGCGAGAAGGTGAAGAGCTTCTCGAATCCGTGCTTGATGAGCAGGGGTGCGACGCCCAGGAGACGCAGCAGGAGCAGGCCGGCGTCCGGTCCGGCAGGGAGCAGGGGAATGCGGGCCAGGTCCTTCATCAGGCGCCACTCCTTCCGACAGGTTGTGTGGGTGTAGGACCAGTATGCCGAAGGGGAAGCGGATCGGCCAAGGGAAAAATCGCTTTTGTCCGACTTTCCTGCGCAGGAAAAAGTCCGGCGACACATTGATGCACAGATCAAGTATCGCCGGAGCCGAAAGGCAGTACAGGAGGCGTCGAGGAAAGTTCTAGCCGAAGAAGCGGGCCCAGAGCGCGGAGATAGGCATGGCGAAGGCGAGCGCGGGCAGCATGTTCGCGACCGGGAAGCGCAGGATGCCGCAGATGCGGAAGCCGGTGGCGAGCATGATGAGGCCGCCGACGGAGGAGAAATCGGCGATGAGCACCGGCGTGGTGAGCGGCATGATGACCGTGGCGCCGAGAGCCAGCGAAATCTGAATGATGCACTGCGGGATGGCGATGGCCGAGGTGGCCCAGCCGAGGCGCGTGGCGAAGATGGCCGCGGTGAAGAAGTCGAGGAAGCTCTTGGCGATGAGGATGGTCGGGTCGCCGGTGATGCCTTCCTTCATGGAGCCGAAGATGCCGGTGCCGCTGGCGCAGAAGAGCACGAGCACGGCGACGAAGGTCTGCAGGTACTCGGCTTCGGATTCGCCGGAGTCGGCCGAGCGCGGCAGGAAGCGGTCGGCAATGCCGCGGATCCTGTCGCCTGCGAGGCCGATGCCTTTTTCAAGGAAGATGAGTTCGCCGACTCCGGCGCCGAGAATGAGCGAAAGCACCATGGCCGCGAGATGATGCACCTGCACGATGAGCGCGACGCCGAGCCCCATGGAGCAGAGGCCGAAGGTAAGCGGCAGCGCGGTGCGCAGGCGCTCCGGCAGACGGGTGGCGAGCGCCGCGCCGATGGCTCCGCCAAAGAGGACAGAGGCGCTATCGATCCACGGACCGACGAGGTGATGATGGGCGGGCACAGGTACGGCGACGTTCACGGCTTGCTCCTTTTTATTCCAGCGACGGCTACAAATACATCCTTTGCAACAGTGTGCGTTACATATTTACGGCGCGCGGGCGCGTGAGATCGGCCATGCCGGACCAGCGGGGCAGCCTGACGGGCGCTTCGATCTCGAAGAGATCGAAGACGCGCATGACGGTGTAGTCGATCATCTCCTCGATCGACGAAGGGCGGCTGTAGAGCGCGGGCACGGGCGGGAAGATGACAGCGCCCATCTGCGTAGCCGAGAGCATGTTCTGGATATGCGCCTGGTTCAGCGGCGTTTCACGCGCGAGCAGCACGAGGCGGCGGCGCTCCTTGAGGGTGACGTCCGCGGCACGGGTGAGCAGGTTGTACGGATTGGCCTGCGCGACGGCGGCGAGCGTGCGCATGGAGCAAGGCATCACCATCATGCCCGCGGTACGGAACGATCCGCTTGCGATGCTGGCGCCGAAGTTCTCCTGATGGTGCACGTGCGTGGCGAGCGATTCGATCTGCTGCGTAGTCATGCCGACCTCGTTCACGGTCATCTTTGCGCCGACCGAGAGCACGAGGTGGGTTTCAATTTTGAGCTCGCGCAGCATCGCCAGGGCGCGTACGCCATAGGCGATGCCAGTAGCTCCGGAGATGCCGACGATGATGGGTTTCATGGGACTTGCCGTCCAGGTCTTCTGCGCCTTCGGCGCGTTGTGGTGTGGTTGACGGTGCTTCCCCACACAAGCCAACTGCAGGCTTGTATGGGCCACCGGAGGTTTCTTGTGCAACCGATTGGAAGGGGCGGGGCGCCGCAACGGGCTGCGACGCCTCGCTTCCTCAAAGGGAGCCTTACAGCACGAGCGGTTCTTTCGGCTCCACGAGGAACTTTTCGAGATCCACGTCGACGAAGTCCGCACGCTTGAACTCGTCCTTCAGAGCCCAGGGCGCGGTGCAGTCGAAGATGGTCTTGCAGCTGTTGCCGCGCTTGGCGATGGTGTAGCTGTACTTCGGATCCTGCGACGGGTCGAGCGGATGGCAATTGACGTTGGGGATGAAGATGGTGTCGATGTCGCCCTGGTAGCGGGTCTGCATCGCCCACAGCACGTCATCGGTATTGAAGATGTCGACGTCGTCATCGACGACGATCACGTGCTTGAGCTCGTAGTACGCGGCGAACGCGGTGAGCGCGGCCTGGCGCTGGCGGCCTTCATCGCCCGCCGACTTCTTCGAGAACTGGAGGATGGCGAGCAGCTTGCCGCCGCCGGCCGAGTGCGCGTAGACGTTCTTGACGCGGCCGGGCATGGCCTGCTCGATGAGGCGATAGATGCTGGCCTCGGTGGGCAGTCCCGCGAGGTTCACATGCTCTTCACCAGGGCCCGCGATGGTCTGCAGGATTGGGTTGTTGCGATGCGTGATGGCCGTAACTTTGATAAGCGGCAGTGATGGATTCGCAGGGCCGTTGTAGCCGGGGAACTCGGGCATGGCGTGGCCGGTATTGGTGTTCTGGTCTTCCACCACGCGCACGTTGGGCAGAAGCTCGCCTTCGATGACGACCTCGGCGTTGGCGATCGCGTACTCGTTCTGCGAGACGCACTTCACCAGCTCAACGGCACGCTGACGGATGGAGCCGGCGATCGAAAGCTCGTCGAAGCCGAGCGGCGTGGTCGGAGCCTCGAAGCAGGCCGAGATGTAGACAGCCGGATCGAGACCGATGGAGATGGAGATGGGCAGCGGCTTGCCCGCCTTCTCGGCCTTCTGGCGGAAGGTCTCGATGTGGCGCCCTGCAGAGAAGAAGATGCTGATGGTGTCCTTACTCTGCACGCAGAGACGATGGATGGTGACGTCATGCTCGCCGGTCTCGGGATCGGTGGCGCGCACCAGGCCCATGGTGAAGAACGGACCCGCATCCTCGGGCGTGTTGGTGGGCGCGGGGATGGCCTTCAGGACGTCGATGTCCTTGGTGATGACGACCTGCTGACAGAGCGCCGGGGTGTCGATGATCTTCGGCGGAATGGGAGCGTCGACCGCATCACGAAAGCGCTGGCCGAGCTTTTCTTTCGCGGTGCCCAGCAGCAGCGCGACGCGCTCGCGGCTGGCCATGACACCGGCGACGGCCTTGAAGTTGTCGTACCCCTTCACTTTCTCGAAGAGCATGGCGGGGCCGATCTGAGTAGGCGGCAGAACGGGTGTGCCCGCGCCGACGTGACGATAGATACCGGCCAGCTCGGCATTGGGATCAACCGGCTCGGCGGTGCGGCGCAGCTGACCGGGATGCTCAGAGAGCAGGCGGAGGGCAGCGCGAAGATCGTAACCATGATCGAGAGTGGCTTCGGGCGACTTGGTGTTTTGGCTCATTGCAAACTCCTCTACCCCAGTAGACACCCGATCACCGATTGCGGATTATCGCTTGTTTGGATCGCATTCATCATGCCTGCTTATCAATTTTGTGACCTTTATCACGCCGATCCGAGAACAACGAGGCATCGTTCCAATCGGGAGATACGATAAATCCGGGAGACATTTGGAGCCGTCAGATATGGATCATGTCGATTCGGTTTCGTTCTCACTTCCCTGCCGCGTGCCTGCTTGCTGTTTGCGGATGGGCTTCCGCCTCTCTCTACGCGCAAAGCGCGGCCACGCCTTCGCTGCCCACGGTGAACCTGGGGCTCACCTCCTTTCTTGACGGCGAGGCCGGGCCGGGCTGGATGGTGGAGGAGTACGGCCAGGGCGTGCACGACGATCGCACCATCGCAGCAAACGGCACGCAGAATCATGCGGCGCCTACAGTGAACAGCGGGTCGCTGATCACGCACGTGGTGTGGATCTCGCCAAAGAAGGTGCTGGGCGCGTGGTACGGCGGCGAGGTGCTGTCGCCGGTGGTCTATGCGGATGCGCAGGCCAGCGGGCAGCGCGGAGGATTCGGCGACACGACGGTGGGGCCGATGCTGCAGTGGCCGCAGAAAAAGATTGCGGGCATGAAGCTGGATCAGCGCGTGGTGCTGGACTTCGAGCTGCCGACGGGCGTGTATTCGCGCTCGCCCACGGCGCTGAATATCGGCGCGAATGCATGGACGGTGCATCCTTACTACGCGTTTACCTTGCAGCCGGCGGCGCACTGGGAGACGAGCTGGCGCATCTCCTACCTGTGGAACGCGGTGAACCATGCTCCAGTCGCGGACGCGGGCGTGCGATCGACGCAGGCGGGGCAAGCGTTGCACCTGAATGCGACGTTTGGCTACGAAGTGGCGAAGGGACTGTATGTGGGCGCGAACGGGTACTTCCTGCACCAGCTGACCGACGCGCAGGTGAATGGCGTGGGGCAGTCCGGCACGGAAGTGGTCGGTGCGTTGGGGCCGGGCATGATGTATCACCGCGGCAGCTGGGACTACTATGCGAATGCCTACCGCGAGTTCGACGCGGTGGATCGGTCGGAGGGTAACAAGCTGGTTCTGCGCGTGGAGCACGTCTTTTGATGGAGCACGATGCTCGGCTCATCAATGCAATCCCGATACAATCGATGCATACTGCTTATCGTTTGGCGAGCAGAGCGGGAGAGTGTTCGATGGAACTGCGGCAGATACGGTCGTTTCTGGTGCTGTCAGAAGAGCTGCACTTTGGAAAAGCGGCGCGGCGACTGTTTGTGGCGCAGCCGGCGCTGAGCCAGCATATCCGCTCGCTCGAAGAAGAACTGGGAGTGGATCTGTTTGCCCGCACGAGCCGCAGCGTGGCGTTGACAGAGGCGGGTCACGCTTTCGTTCCGCATGCGCGGCAGGCGATGCAGGCGCTGGCCGAGGGCAAGGAAGAGGTCGCATCGGTGGACGCGGGCACGGCGGGCACAGTGCGCGTGGCCTTTGTGAGCACGGCCGCGGTCAGCCTGATCCCGCAGTTGCTGAGCAAGCTGCGGCGCCTGCATCCGCGCATCCGGCTGCAGCTGAGCGAGGCAGATACAGCGCACCAGGTGCAGGGGCTGCTGGCGCGCGATTACGATATCGGCTTCATCCACGCGGCGGGCGTGCACGCGGGGTTGCGCTACACCGTGGCGGAGATGAGCGAGGTGGTAGTGGCGCTGCCGGCGAAGCATCCGCAGGCGAAGTCGACACGCGTGGCGCTGAAGTATCTCGCGGAAGACACCTTCATTCTGCCCGCGCCGATGCCGCATCGCGATTTTTATGACATGGCGCTGGAGTTGTGCCAGCGCGCCGGGTTTCGTCCGCATGCCACGCAGGAGGTCAGCATGCTGCAGACGGCTCTGCCGCTGATTGCAGCGGGCGCGGGCTGCGCACTGCTGCCTGCGACCTTCCAGCGGCTGCGGCCGCATGGCGTCACGTTTCGGCCGATGGCGGGCGCGAGACTGGAGCTGCCGATCTACGCGGTGACGCGCGATGAGGGCACGCCCCGGCTGGTGGGCAACGTTCTGCGCCTGCTGGAGGACTGAGCATCCGGATGGCGCGGGCTTTGCGGTGATTCCATTCAGTTATCACCTTCTTAAGGCAGGAGTATGATGCCGGGATGATGGACGAGCGCAATCTGCGGAGTTTTGTGGCGGCGGCGGAGACGCTGAACTTTCGGGCGGCGGCGCGCAAGGTGCATCTTTCGCAGCCCGCGCTGAGCAAGCAGATCCGGCAGCTGGAAGACGAGACCGAGCTGATGCTGTTTACGCGCGAACATGCGCGGGTGCGACTGACACCGGCGGGCGCGGCGCTGCTGGAGCGGGCACGCGAGTTGCTGCGGGCCGCATCGGCAGCGGTATTGGAAGCGCGGCAGGTGCAGGAGGGGCTGCAGCATCCGGTCACGATCGGCTTTGTGGCGCAGGCCGCCTTCGAGGCACTGCCATCGCTGGTGGAGCGCTGCCGCAGGGCAGCTCCGGAGGCGATGTTGCAGTATCGCGAGATGTCCTCGCGTGCGCAGTTTGCGGCGCTGCGTGAGCGGACGATCGATGTGGGGCTGGTGCAGGTGGGGACAGCGCCTGCGGAATTCGCAAGCGCCGTCGTGGCGCGGGAACGGTTCGCGCTGGTGCATTCGACGCGCCACAGGCTGGGGCGCGCCGCGACTGTCTCTCTCAAGGACTTCCATGACGAGATGCTGTTTCTGCCGGAGCCGGAGGAAAGCCCCGGCATTCGCGAGGTGATCCTGGCGAACTTCGCACGGCACGGCGGAGCGCCGACGCGCTTTCAGGCTGTGGAGCGGGTGCAGACGGCGGTGTGTCTCGCGGCTGCAGGGCTCGGCATCGCGCTTGTGCCGGAATCGGCCAGGGCGATGCGGTTGAAAGGTGCGAAATTCCGGCGATTGCAGCGGCCGGTGTTGCCCGTAGAGACGCGCGTCGTGTGGCGGCGCGGCGAGCGGGCTCCGGTGCTGGTGGCTTTGCAGGCTGGGTTTGGCGTTTAGGCTCGGCATCCTGCGTTCCCACGTCTCAGAATCGAGACGTGGGGCACCCGGATTTTCGCTTGTCGAGAGAAGCAATGCCTATCGAGGTGATTCCATTTTGTCATCGCTATTTTCGGATGAGGATGCATCGCGAGGCGCGGTGCGCCATCCGTAGGTCAGGCAGAGAGATTGCCGGGAGAGTGCGATGGCAGAGTTACACGGGAAGCAGGTGGTTGTGGTGGGCGGCACGTCCGGATTTGGACTGCGAGTCGCAGAACTGGCACTGGCGGAAGGCGCGTCCGTGGTGATTGGCGGACGGAACGCGGAGCGGCTGGATGAGGCGCTGGCACAGCTTGGATTGCAGGCCGCGGCCCATCCGGAGGCAACGGGCGAGGTGCGCGGTTCGGTTGTGGATGCGACCAGCGAGGCGAGCCTGAAGTCCTTCTTCGCCGAAGCGGGCCAGGTGGATCATCTTGTATCCACTGTGGGCGGCGCGATGGGCGGCGGCTTTGCCACGAGCTCGCTTGCGCAGATCCAGGCGACGGTGGAACACAAGGTCTTCGATACCCTGCGGGTGGCGCAGGCGGCGATTCCGCATCTGCGCGCGGGCTCAAGCGTGGTATTCACGGCGGGTACCGGTGGACGACCGCACACGGCGTCGGGCGCGATCCTGGGCAATGACGGCATCAAGACGCTGGCCGAGGGGCTGGCGAGCGAGCTTGCTCCGAAGACGCGCGTGAACGTGGTGGCTCCGACGTGGACGGTGACGCCGTTCTGGCGCGACACGCCGGCCGAGCAGGTGGAGGCGACGAAGAGATATTTCGAAGGTGCGATTCCGCTGGGCCGCACGGCGACGATCGGCGAGGTGGCGCAAGTGTATCTGTTCCTGATGAAGCACGACTTCATCACCGGACAACAGATTGCGGTGGATGGTGGCGTTACGCTTCGGGGGTGAACTGGCCCTTTAGGGCTTAGGGCTCAGGGCTCAGGGCTTAGGGCTTAGGGCTTAGGGCTTAGGGCTTAGGGCTTAGACAGATTGTAAGACTTGGGTTCGTGCTTTCCCACGTCTCAGAATCGAGACGTGGGGCACCCGGCTGCTTCGCGGAGGGCGATTTGCCTTCGGCCTCCGCTCCCGTTGGTCGCGATCTGAGCTGGGGTTCTGCGTGTCTTCTGTTGTGGATCGGTTGTTTGTCCTCCGCCGTTTGCTTTCCCACGTCTCAGAATCGAGACGTGGGGCACCCGGATTTTCGCTTGTTGAAGAGAAACGCAGGTTCCTCCACTGCGCGGCCTGCGGCCGCTTCGGTCGGAATGACAGCGTAGAGGAATCGGAAAGAAGAGGGAGAGGAATATGTATCAGTATCGGATCACTTTGGAGGGGTTGGGTGCGCTCGAGGGCAGCACGGCGGTATTCGAGACGGAGAATCATGACGATCTCTTTGTTGTGCTGGGGCGTATGGCCGGGAGGCTTGGGCTCAGCGAGGAGGAAACGAAGTCCTTCGGCGTGGGACTGAAGCTGTTTGGGGAGCCGATCCTGAAGCACAAGGACAACGCGCTGCTGCAGACGATGAAGCCGGCGTTTCTCGAATTCATGAAGACGATGAAGGAGCAGATTATTGCTCAGGAAAAGGCCGCGCAGGAAGCTGAGGCGGCGAAGTAGTCGCGGAGTGCGCGGGTGTCGTCTATGCGTGTACTGTTTCTGCGGATACATAGAAAGGGTTCGATCATGAGAAAGATTTCTGCAGCGATGTACGCACTGTGTCTGCTGTTTTCGGGGGCGGCTGCGCGCGCGGCGACTCCAGCGGTGAGCGAGACAGCCCATGCAGAAGGATTGGCAGCGCTGCCAGTGGTGGCTCCGGTCGTTGCGTGCGGCGCGCTTGCGAATGCGGATCTCAACGGGTCTGTCGGCGCGAAGACGCACATCACCTCTGCGAAGGAGGTTGCTGACGGCAAGCCTGCTCCGTATTGCGAGGTGACCGGCTACGTGGAGCCCGCGAACAAGTTTGAAGTCCGGCTACCGCTGAAAACATGGACGCAGCGCTATGTGCAGACGGGCTGCGGCGGGCTGTGTGGCAACGTTCGCATCGATGTGCCGAATGCGCAGGACTGCTTTCCGGCGACGCACGGCGAGTTCGTGCTGGCATCGACGGACATGGGCCACGAGGGCGGCATGGATGGCGAGTTCGGCAAGGATGCGCAGCTGCGCGTGGACTTTGCCTATCGCAGCCTGCACGTGACGGCGCTGGCGGCCAAGGCGCTGATTGCGAAGTTCTACGGGCAGGCGCCGAAGTACTCATACTTCTCAGGCTGCTCGGATGGCGGACGCGAGGCTCTGATTGAGGCGCAGCGCTTCCCTGAGGATTTTGACGGCATCGCAGCGGGCGCACCGGCGATGAACTTCACCACGCAGAACACCTTCTACCACGGGTGGAACGCGGTGACGAACACGGATGCGAACGGGCAGCCGATCCTGACAACGACGGAGCTGCCGGTGCTGCACAAGGCGGCGCTCGCAGCGTGCGATGCGGCGGACGGGCTGAAGGATGGGCTCATCAGCGAGCCGGCGGCCTGCCATTTCGACCCCGCGGTGACGGAGTGCAGGGCCGGCGAGACGCAGAGCAAGGACACTCCGCAATGCTTAACACATGCACAGGTTGAGGTTGCCAAGGAGATCTATGCAGGTGCGCACGATGCTGGTGGCGACAAGCTGGTGATCAGCGGACCTCTTCCGGGTTCGGAGCTGGCGTGGGGCGGCGTGTATATTCCCTCGCCGGGATCGAGCCACACGATGAGCCCGATGATCGCGCTGGGCGTGCTGAAGTATCTGGCGTATGAGACGAATCCCGATGCGAGCAGTTACACGCTGAAGGATCTTGCGTTCACGAAGGAGAACTTCGAAGCAACGACGCAGCTACATGCGCTGTATGACGCGACCGATCCGGACCTGAAGCCCTTTGCGACGAAGGGCGGCAAGCTGATCCTGTGGCATGGCTATGCCGATCCGCATATTTCTCCGCTGAACACGGTTGCGTATTACACGGCGATGCAGCAGACGATGGGCGAGGACGCGGTGAAGCAGTTTGCGCGGCTGTATCTCTTTCCCGGCGGCTACCATTGCGGCGGCGGCGAGGGGCCGTTCCGCTTCGACCTGATGGACGCGATCATGGCGTGGGTGGAAGGCGGCAAGGCTCCGTTCGCGCTGATTGCTTCGCATGAGAAGGGCGGCATGCGCGGGCCCGTTGCAGGCGTTCCCGCGGGGATGCCGCATGGCGGTCCTCCGGCAGGCGCCATGGGACCGGGTGCAGGTGGGCCTCCGCCGGGAGCTATGGGTGAGCCCGCAACGAAGGCGGTTGTCGACCGGACGCGGCCGGTCTATCCGTATCCGCTGACGGCCCGCTACAAGGGGACGGGCAGCATCGACGAAGCTTCGAGCTTCGAGCCCGGACCGGCAAAGCCGGTTCCCTCCGAGCGGCTGGAGTGGTTGGGGTCGAAGTTCTACGCGCCCGACTACGAGGTGTGGTGCTCGGGCGATGGATCGAAGCTGAGCTGCTCGAAGAATCGCGAGTAGGGCTGCGGGGCGGGATGTCCTGCTCCGATGGAATTTCCTCCTTTGTTTGGCGGACCTCTTTTTGGGAGGTCCGCTTTTTTGTGGCCGGTGTGCGGAGTTTGTGCGCTCCCCACACAAGCCAACTGCGGGCTTGTATGGGCCACCTGGGGCCGATCAGCTGCGCTCGCCCACGTCTCAGAGGCGAGACGTGGGGCACCCGGTGTGCGTTCTCCGGCCGGGGTTTCTATTTGTCGCTTTTGCGGTTACGATTTTTTGCCTGCTCGGTGTCCTGGCTTGCGCGGGCGCGTTCGAGGTGCCGGCTCATCAGGTTGCGCGCCTCTTCGGGCCTGCGGTCGCGGATGGCGAGATAGATCTCGCGGTGCATCCCGGCGGATTCGTGGAGATCGACGGAGTGCTCGACGGTGTGGCGACGCGTGTCATACATGGACGAACTCACCGACTCCATGATGGCGGCGAGGATGGGGTTACCCGCGGCCTGGGCGATGACGCGATGAAAGAGCACGTCGTGGATGAGGTATTCGGAGGGCTTCTCGACGGCGGCGAACATCTCGGCGACCTGCTCGGCGAGGGCGGCGAGATGCCCCTCGTTGCCACGCTCGGCGGCGAGGGCAGCGAGCCCACTTTCGAGCGGGCTGCGCGCCTCGAAGAGCTGCCAGGTCTGGAAGCCGTGGAGAGCGCCGATGAGCGAGAGTTGTCCCTGGCCGAACTCCGGTGGCCCATCGGCCACGAAGGTGCCGACGCCGTGGCGGATCTTCATGACGCCGAGCGCGGCGAGGTAGCCGATGCCGGCGCGGAGGCTGGCGCGGGAGATGCGCAGCTTGCGCGCGAAGTCGCGCTCGGGCGGAAGCTGATCTCCGGGCTTGAGGGTTCCGTCCTCGATGAGGGCGCGGATGTGATTGACGACCTGGCGGGCGCGATCTTGCTCCGCGCTTCCCCGGCCCGAGCGGCGGCGCCTGGTTACGGGCGTGGTGGCGGACACGGTTTTAGGCGCAGGAAGAGGCATAGGCGTGCATAGTCCGGAAGATGGGCTGGAGCGTGGTCATAGGTACGTGTGCCGTATCGCCGGCCGGCCATAAGCCGCGCAGCAAAAAGCGATTATCGCCGCACCGTGGAACAGAAGCAATTGCAGGACAGAAAAGACTGGACACCGCGGGTGATATCAGATTTGATACACACGCCCGGCAGGACTGCTATGCTCGTGGCACTGGTCGATCTACACCGATTCGATCGACGTGCGCGGAGGGTTCGGCGGACCTGACCAGGCGGGCCTGGAGAGTGCGTTGAAGCCGAAGCGCGGGCTAGGGCGTATTGCCACCATTCTCGGTGGCGGATTCCTTCTGCTGTTCGCGCTTTGCCTTGTCTGGATAAAACCCTACAACATGGCCTACTCCTACCCGTTCCAGCTGGCGGCAGCCTACGGGGCGGCGGCGGCGTGTGCCTGGCGCACGGCGAAGACCCGCTCGGCGACGCGGCTGGGCTGGGCGCTGGTGAGCGCCGGCATTCTGCTGTGGGCGGCGGGGCTCTCGGTGGCGGCATGGGAAGACCTGACCCGACATGCAGCCCAGGAGTTCGCAGGCCTCTCCGATCTCATCTTTTTCCTTTACGGCGTGCCGGTGATGCTCGCGCTTTCCTTGCCGGCCAGCGGCCGCGAAGAGAGACTCTTCGCCTGGATGGATGGCCTGCAGGCGGCGATTACCGGATGCACGGTGTACGTGGCGCTGTTCTCCGCGCTGCCATTCATGCAGGGGGCGGATGGGCCGATCTCCGCGACGCTGCTGGTGCAGACCTATAACGTGGAGAACCTGCTGCTGGCCGCAGCGGCGACGATCCGGCTGCTGGCCGAGCGGGTGCCGGGCGAGCGGCGGCGTTTCTATGGCCTGATGACCGCGTTCCTCTGGTGCTATGCGATCTGCGCCGCATGGTACAACCACGCGACGCTGGCGATGCAGGAGCAGACCGGGCTTTATGACCTGCTGGTGGCCTTCCCACTGGTGGCGCTGGCGATCGGCGTGCTCAGCGCTCCACTGGCGGAGCAGGAGGGTGACTTCACCATCGAGGCGCGGGCGCTCTCGCGGCTGGTCGATGGCATTGTCCCGGTCCTGTATACGTTCGCTCTGGCGACGCTCGGGGTCTTCGTCATCCGTGGGCATTTCTACTGGGGCGCGCTCTCGCTGATCGTGGCGCTGACGGTGTTTGTCATCCGCTCCACGGTGCTGCAGAGCAGGCTGCTGCGCTCGGAACGGGCGCTGCGTGAGGCGCATGACCGCCTGGAGGAGATTGCGCTGACCGATGCGCTCACGGGCGTAGCGAACCGCAGGCGTTTCGACAGCAAGCTGTACGAGGAGTGGAACCGCGCGCGGCGATCGCATTCGCCACTGTCACTGTTACTCATCGACATCGACTTCTTCAAGGCCCTCAACGACCGGCAGGGCCACCAGGCCGGGGACCAGTGCCTGATGCGCGTGGCCGCCGCGCTGCAATGCGCGATGCTGCGCGAGGGCGACCTGCTGGCACGCTATGGCGGCGAGGAGTTTGCCGCAATCCTGGCGGACACCGATCGCCATGGCGCGGAGGCGGTGGCGGCACGCATGCAGACGGCGGTGCGGGAGCTGCATCTGGAGCACGGAACGCAGATCGGCGACTGCCTCTCGGTGAGTATCGGCATCACCACCTGCGTGGCCGCGATGGAGGAATCCTTCGAGCTGCTGATCGAAACCGCGGACCGCGCGCTCTATCTGGCGAAGGCGCGCGGCCGCGACCGCGTGGAGCATCTGCTGTATGGCGAGGTGGAGGCGCACTGAGATGCTGCGTGCGTCTCTCCTTCGCGGCTCCGAGTCCGTCACGGTTTGATTTCGTAGAGCAGCTCCACCAGGACCGGGACGTTGAGCGGCAGAACGGTGGCGCCGATGACCTTCCGCACGGAGAGTCCTCGCGCACCGAAGACATCGCGCAGCAGCTCGGACGCTCCATCGGCGATCTTCGGCAGCTGGGCAACGAAGTCCTCCGTGGCGACGAGGTAAACCTCGGTCTTGAGCACGCGCGTAATGCGATCGAGCGAGCCCAGATGCTGCCGGGCCACGGCAAGCGCATTCAACACCGCGATCCGCGCGGAGTCACGCCCATCGTCAACGCTGAGGCCTTTACCCAGCACGCCCACATACTGCGGCTTGCCGGCGAGGACAGGCATCATTCCGGTGAGGAAGAGCAAGCGTCCGCTCTCGACGGCCTCCACGTATGCCCCCAGCGGCTGCGGCGCTGGAGGCAGATGGATGCCGAGTTCGGCAATTCGTTTTTCTGCGGGGACGATGCCCGTCTGCTCTGGGATTACCATTTTCCGACGTGTGCGCCTCCATCGACATGCAGGACTTCACCGGTGATGTTGCGGGCTTCGGTCAGGAAGACGACCGCCTCGGCGATCTCTTCCGCGGAGGAGATGGTGCCCATCGGCGACAGCGTCTTGAGGAAGTCCTTGGGGTTGTTCTCGTGCAGGGGCGTGTCCACGATGCCGGGGGCCACGGCGTTGAAGCGGATGTGCTCCTTCGCGTACTCGCTGGCGAGGTTGACGATGGCCGCAGTGAGTCCGCCCTTGGTGATCATCGACACGGAGGCCGGCACCGAGGAGATGGGATGGGCGACGAGCGAGGTGGTGATGCTGGTCACGCTGCCTCCCTTGCCCTGGGCGAGCATCTGCTTCACCGCGAGCTGGGTGACATGAAGAAAGCCTTCCAGGTTGGTGGAGACGAGGCTGTGGAAGTCTTCCTCGGTGAAGTCCACGTAGGGCTTGGCGATGAAGATGCCGGCGTTGGCCACCACGTGATCGATGGAGCCGAAGCGTGTGATGGCTGCCTCGGTCACGGCCTTCGCGGTCGCGGCCTTGCCGATATCTCCGTCCACCAGGACGAGATTCTCAGACGGCGCGAAGGAAGCCTGACTTACCTTGCGGGCCGTCGCGACGACAGCATAGTTGCGCTTGAGAAAAGCATTGACGACAGCAGCTCCGATGCCCTGCGATCCGCCAGTTACGATTACGGTTCCTTTGTGTGCCATGATCCACTCCTGTGAGTTCTTCGAGAGCGCGAACAGGGCTGCGATTCATGGGTGGTTTGGAGTTCTTCCGATCCACCGAATCCCATGCAGCGTTCGTGCTGGACAGTAGATGTCCGAAGGAGCCGGAGGCGCGTCACGACATTTTTCGAGAGCTGCTATCGGGAACGTCGATAGCTCCGCCTTACCTGGTGAAATTCGAGGAGGCGCGGCTCAGCACTGCGAACGCGTTGAGGGCACTGAAGTGCGTGCTCTCGGCTCTGCGGATAAAGACTGTCTCCACCTGGCCCGTCCGCCCCGCAAGCTCATGGATCGCCACGGATGCACTCTTCCACGCTCCCGCAAGGAGTTCTTTTGGCAGCAACGTTACACCCACACCTGACTCCACGCAACTGCGGATCGCGTCGAAGGAGGCTAAGGGCAACACCTGATTTTTAATGCCGTATGTCTCGAGTATTTCGGTGAGCAAATCGCGATAGGAGCAGCCCTGATCGAGGACAAGTGCCCTGACGTCGCCTGAGTTTCTGAGGACGTCGATGCTGCGCGTGGATGCCTGGCTCACGAGAACCACGTCCTCGCGGTACACCGGCTCTTCGATCAGCCCGGGCCGTTGCACCGGGCCTGCGACGAACGCGCCATCCAGCGTTTGATCGATGACCTGCTCGATCAGCTCCGAGGTGTTTCCCAAGGTGATCGTCAGCGCGACGGCGGGATACTTTCGCGCATACTCGGCGAGGACCGGAGGCAAGCGCAACGACACCGTGGGCTCAGTGGAGCCGATCCGCAGTGCGCCCTTCGGCACACCGTCTTCCTTTACAGCTGCGACGGCTTCGTCGAACAACGTGTGAATGCGGTCAGAGAAAGAGAGCAGACGCTCGCCCGCATCACTGAGCCGTACGCCGCGGCTGTGCCGAACGAAGAGCGGGACGCCTAGCTCCTCTTCTAGAAGACGAATGCGCGCCGTGACACTGGACTGGACCATGTTCAGCTGCGCGGCCGCGCGATTCATGCTGCCGTGCTTTGCGACCGCGGTAACGATCCTCAGATCGTCGATATCCATCGAACTCACCCAATTTCATTTTCAGGATACTCTGTGCGTCCGGCGGATTCGCATAAAGCCTGCTTATGCAAGCAACAAGCGTTGGTTTTTACTGAGATTCCAGATCGGCAGAAGAGCTTGTAAAGGCTGCCCTCCGCACCTATGATGGGCGGAATTATTTTTTGCGAATATTCACACAAAAACCCACAGACCCCATACACACCCTCACCCACGCGTCGATCCCGGAGGCGTCGTTTGCCTTCGCCCCCGATCCACGATCGCTGTGCGATCCGGTCCGACATTCCCCCAACACAGATCCATCGACTCGCTCGACATTGAGGCTTTCATGCTTAAAAAGTTCTGCAGTCTTTGTTCGATTCTCGTGGCCAGTGTCCTGTTTGCAGCACCAGGATTTTCCCAGGAAGTACAGGCGACCATCAGCGGCACCGTATCCGATTCCTCCGGAGCCGTGGTCGGCGGCGCGCAGGTGGTCATCCATCGCGTGGATACCAACACCGACGAACGCACGGTGAAGACAGACGGCAGCGGCAACTACACCGCGACGAATCTTCCTCCTTCGATCTATCTCGTCACAGTGACCGCGCCGGGCTTCAAGGCCTACACGGCGAAGGACGTGACGCTCAACGTGGCGCAGAAGCTGAATGTGAGCGCGAGGCTCGAGCCGGGCGCGGCGACCGAGACGGTGACGGTGGAAGAGAATCCCATCGCGCTGCAGACCGAGACAGCGGCGCAGTCGACGACGATTACCGGCACACAGGTACGCGAGCTGGAGCTGAACAATCGCAACTTTCAGCAGCTGGTGGCGCTGCAGCCCGGCGTGGTGAGCAGCCTGGGCGACGAGCCCGGCTACGGCCTGAACAGCACCACCGATCTCTCCGTGAACGGTGTGCGCGGCGGCAGCAACAACTGGACGGTGGACGGCGCGGACATCAACGACAGCGGATCGAACGGCACGCTGCTGAATATTCCCAGCGTGGATGCGATCCAGGAGTTCACGCTCGAGCGCAGCCAGTATGACGCCTCGTTCGGCCGCAGCGCCGGCGCGCAGGTGATGGTCGCGACCAAGGCGGGCACGAACGAATTCCACGGCGACATGTACGAGTTCGCCCGCAACGATTTCTTCAATGCCAACACGTATCTTGGCAATGCCGCAGACCAGCCACGCGCGGTGGAACGCTATAACGACTTCGGCTTTACGCTGGGCGGACCACTCTACATTCCGAAGCTCTACAACACGCACAAGGACAAGACATACTTCTTCTGGTCAGAAGAGTGGCGCAAGGTCTCGTCGCCGACGACGATCGACGTTCCGGCTGCGTCTTCGGAGATGCTCGGCGGCCTCGTGGCAGGCACGGTCAGCAAGGCTCCCGCGGGCTGTACGACTTATAACGCGACCGCGGACACCACGCAGATCAGCCCTTCGTGCTTCAGCACGAATGCCAACGTATATATCAACAATATCCTCAGCAAATTCACAGCCAACAGCGCTTCGACCGACGCGAGCGGCGGCAACTATATCTCGAGCTACTCGGCTCTCGATAACTTCCGCCAGGATATCGTCCGCTTCGATTACGACATCACCTCGAAGCTGAAGTTTTACGCACGCTACATGAAGGACACGATCCCATCGAACCTGCCGACGGGCCTGTGGGCGGGCAATAACTTCCCCGGCGTAACCAATGTCGCGCTCAACGTTCCGGGCACCAACGCGGTAGGCAACCTGAGCTACGTGATTTCTCCCACGATGGTGAACGAGTTCGAGTTCGCTTACTCGGAAGGCAACATTTTGTCTTCGCTTTCCGGGCCTGCGGTGGATGAGAGCATCATCAGCCAACTCACGAATAACTTTGCGTATACCGATCCTTACAACCGCCTGCCTAGCATCAATATCACGGGTTACACCGGCGTCTCGGAAGGTTCATCTCCGTATCACGAGACCAACCTCGACCGGAATATCTTCGATAACTTCACCTGGACGCTGCACAATCACACGCTGCGCGCCGGCGCCACGATCCAGTGGATGCTGAAGTCGGAGAATGCGTCGAGCGGCGATGCTTCCTTCACCTTCAACAGCTTCGGCGACTTCCTGCTGGGCAATGCGGCACAGTACCAGCAGAGCAACCGCGATATCATCCCCGACCTGCGCTACGAGAATATCGAAGCCTACGCGCAGGACGACTGGAAGGTGACGCCGCGGCTGACGCTGAACCTTGGCCTTCGCTACAGCTACTTCCCCAGCCCAACCGATTACGCGAACACGCTCAGCAACTTTTCACCCGCGCTCTTCGATGCGGCCAAGGCTCCAACGCTCGATGCCTTTGGCGATTTCGTCGCAGGACAATCGGTGGTGCCGTCCACTTACACCAACGGTCTCTTCTTCCCCACCGGCACGGCGTGCCAGCAGGCGCAGGCCATTGCGCCGCTTACCGGCTGCTCACCGTACGGCTCGGTGGTGAATCCGAACTCGAACCTGAACTTCGCGCCGCGCTTCGGCTTTGCCTACACGGTGGATAGCGCCGGACGCACGGTGGTGCGCGGCGGCTACGGGCTCTTCTATGACCGCACGCTGAACGGCATGTGGGAGCAGAACGCGTTCACGAATCCACCGCTAATCCAGGCGGCGAACATTCAGAACACCTCCTTCGATAACCCGCTGGGCACGGCGGAGACGGTGCCGCTCGGACCGCAGGCGATTGAGGTAACGGGCACGCCCACGCTCAAGGTGCCCTCCTACAGCAGCTTCAACCTCTCGGTACAGCAGACCATCGACCGCTCCACCAACTTCGAGATTGCCTACGTTGGATCGGAGGGCCGTCACCTGCTCGGTGAGATCGACCGCAACCAGCCGACACTCTCCGCGCGCGAAGCCGATCCGGATGTAAACGTGAACGATGTGCGGCCTTTCCAGGGCTATTCGTACATCAAGAACCGCCTCACCGGCTTCACCAGCAACTACAACTCGCTGCAGCTCTCCATCAATCACCGCGTAGCCAACGGGCTGACGATCGCCGCTGCCTATACGTGGTCGAAGACGCTGGCCAACTCGGTCTCCGATCGCGACACGGCGGCGAACAACACGTATGACATCCGCGGAAGCTATGGCCCGACGACGTATAACCAGCCGCAGACCTTCGTCGTGAACTACGTCTACGATCTGCCCTTCTTCCAGTCGCAGCATGGCCTGCTCGGCCACGTGCTTGGCGGCTGGGAGGTCTCGGGCATCACGACGGTGCGTTCGGGCATGTCCACGTCCATCACGCAGTCGAACGATCCCTTTGCCTGCACCACGGACGACACGACGGGCGCATGCGTGGCGGGCTCCGCGGCGAACACGTATCCCGGCGGCCTGGGCATGGGCACTTCGGGCGATGGATCGGTGCAGATCCTCGCCGAGCAGGTTGCGCCGGTTCGCCTGACCAAGAAGCTGAACCTGGCGGCCGGGCAGAATGAATGGCTCGACACCACCGGGTTCACCGCGGCCTCCGGTCAGTTCGGCAACTCGCATGTGGGCGCGGTGATGGGACCGGGCCAGCAGAACTGGGACATCGGCGCGATGAAGAATGTGAAGTTCGCCGAGCGCTACAACCTGCAGATCCGCGGCGAGTTTTTCAACGCCTTCAACCACAACAACCCTTCGGGCTTCGACTCGAATATCTCGGACAGCACCTTTGGGCAGATCACCTCGACGCACGATCCGCGCGAAGTACAGCTGGCGGGCAAGCTCTACTTCTGATCCTTCCCTGAGCTGCAAAAGCAAGGAGCCTGCACACCTGCAGGCTCCTCATCTTTTACGCTGCAGATGACCGCGCGCGTCCTGTGCCTTAGCCTTGTACTGACAGGCGGTGTGGTTTGGATGTGGGGACGGTCGTGCTGGAGCGGGCTTCCACGCGAGGAATGGCAGGACGAAGGCTGGTGTTTCGCACGCCGGTGCGCGTAATCGAAGCGTGGCGGCCGGAGGAGGTGCGTGCGGCGCTGGCCGCAGTCGATGCTGCGCTGGCCGAAGGTCTGCACGTGGCCGGATTCGTCGGCTATGAAGCAGGCATGGCGCTCGAGCCGAGGCTGGCGGATCCGCCGTGGATGCCGCCAGAGGGTGAGCCTCTGCTGTGGCTGGGATGCTATGCGGGTGTGGAGGTTGATGCTGCATCGCATCCCACGTCTCAAGGGCGAGACGTGGGGCTCCCTAGAACAGATGTGGCGTTGTCGCTCGATGCCGAGGAGTATGCGCGGCGCGTGGATGCGGTGCAGACGCTGATCGCAGCAGGAGAGACGTACCAGGCGAATCTCACGATGGAGGCATGCTGGCGAATGGATGAGCCTGCGGATGCCGCCTACGCGCGGCTGCTGCGGGCGCAGCCGGTAGAGTATGCCGCCCGGCTCAGGCCGCATGAAGGGTGGGAGATTCTGTCCTTCTCGCCGGAGCTTTTCTTCCGGCGCGAGGGAGAGCGCATTGTGACGAAGCCGATGAAAGGCACGGCCAGTCCCGGCCTCGACATGACGGAGATGCGCGCGCAGGCGGCGTGGCTGGCGGCGGACGAAAAGAACCGCGCAGAAAACGTGATGATCGTGGACCTGCTGCGCAACGATCTCGGGCGCGTGTGCCGCATTGGCTCCGTGCATGTGACAAAGCTCTTCGAGGTTGAGCGGTATCCGACGGTGCTGCAGATGACGTCCACGATCGAGGGCAGGCTGCGCGAGGGCGTGGGCTATGCGGAGATCTTCGCGTCGTTGTTTCCTTCTGGCTCGATCGTGGGCGCGCCGAAGGTGCAGACGATGCGGCGGCTGCGCGAGATCGAAGGCAAACCGCGCGGCGTGTATACGGGCGCGATCGGGTATATCGCGCCGAATGGCGAGGCGGAGTTCAACGTGGCGATCCGGACCGTGAGCGTGCGCAATGGCGAGGCGCGGATGGGCGTGGGATCGGGAATTGTCACCGACTCGATTGCAGATATGGAGTACGCCGAATGTCAGACAAAGCTGGCTTTCCTGACACGCGAGGCGGAGCAGGATTTTTCGCTGATCGAGACGCTGTTACTGGAGGACGGCTCGTATACGCTGCTCCGCGAACACATGGAGCGAATGGCCGAGTCGGCGGAGTACTTCCGGATGCCGTTCGATGAGGCGCGAGCGCGGGCTGCGCTCGAAGAGGCTCGGCGCGAGGCGAACGGAGAGCGGCGGCGGGTGCGTCTGCTGCTCGATAGCAAGGGTTCTGCGACGTGGAGCGCAACGGCTATGCCTGCGCCCGATGCTGGTCCCGTGCATGGGATGTTCTGGCCGGAGCGAACGCATTCGCAGGATCGCTTCCTGCGGCACAAGACGACGCGGCGCGCACTTTATGACGATGCACTGAAGGCTGCGATGGCCGCGGGGTGCGCGGATGCGCTCTTCGAGAACGAACGTGGTGAGATCACGGAGGGCGCGATCCACAACGTGATTGCGGTGATGGATGGGCGCTGGATCACGCCGCCGCTTGCGTGCGGTGTGCTGCCGGGTGTGTATCGGCGAAAACTGCAGGAAGAAGGCCGCGTGGTGGAAGGCGTGCTGCGGCGCGAGGATCTGCTGCGGGCGGAGGCGGTGTATCTGTGCAATTCCGTGCGCGGGCTCAGGCGCATGCGATTCACAGAGGATACGTAGAGCTTTCCCTCCCTCTCAGGCGGAGCCTGGACGGGGCACCCAGGATGATTTCTCCTTCACTGCGAAGTTTGTGCCTTCCCACGTCTCAAAATCGAGACGTGGGGCACCCGCATCCTCGCCGTACTGAAAACGCGGGTCCCTCCACTTCGTTTCGGTCGGGATGACAGACGGTGTGAGATGTATCCTCCACCGTTCTCCAATTACGGATACAGCTTCGCGTCGACGATTTCGGGTTCGGGCTCTCCGGCGGCTACGCTCAGCTTCTTGAGCTGGTCACGCAGCTCGTCGGCCTTGGCGCGGTACTCCTTGCGTCCTGCAAGGTTCACGAGCTCGTGCGGATCGGCGCGCTGATCGTACATCTGGTACTCGTGATAGCTCGACGCCGCGGGCTGCGTGGTGTCGCCCGATAAGTCAGCGACGCAATAGGTCCAGTCTTTCGTGCGGATGGCGCGGCCGGTCATCGATTCGCTGATCTGGATGTATTGCTGGTTGGGCCAGCTCTGGCGTGCCTCGGGATCGCTGAGCAGCGGCACCAGGCTGTGGCCCTTCCACGTCGATGGCACGGGTACGCCAGCGGCTTCGAGCAGCGTGGGCGCGACGTCGATGAGGCCGACGAGCTCGGGGATCTGCTGCGTGCCGTGGAAGCCGGGGCCGTCGATGATGAGCGGCACGCGCAGCGAGCTGTTGTGTGTGCTGCGCTTGTACTCCTGGTTGCGCGTCATGAAGTGGCAGCCGTGATCGCTGAGGAAGACGAAGATGGTGTTGTCGGAGAGATGCTCTTCTTCGAGCACCTTGCGCAGGCGTCCGAGCGAGTTATCGATGGACTCGATGCAGCCGTAGTAATCGGGCAGCTGCGCCTGCCATGTGCCGGGGAAGGCGCGGAGATCTTCAGGCGCGGTGCAATTGAGAAAGCGCTGGGCTGCGCCCTTCGGGGCGATGGGCTGACCCTGGTCGTTCTGCTGGTGCGGCTCGAGCTGCGAAATGAAAAGGAAGAACGGCTTCTCCTGCTTCTGGCGCAGGAAGCGTTCGGCGCGATCGGTGAGGAAGTCGACGCGGTACTCGTCCTTGTACTCGATGGGCTGATTGTCGCGATCCCAGATGGTGCCTTCGTACGGATGCGTGACGCTCTCGATGGAGTTCGCGCCCTCCCACAGATCGAGGAAGCCGCCGCGATGCTCGGCGGTGACAGGACCGAGCGATCCGCCGGGCTGCTTGTTGCCAGGCGCGAGATGCCACTTGCCGATGTAGTTCGCGGTGTAGCCGGCCTTGCGTAGCTCGGTAGCGAGCGTGGGCAGAGTCTGATCGAGGCCTAGACCGTTGTGCCACACGCCCGTCTCGGTAGCGTAGCGGCTGGTGAGCAGCACCGAGCGCGAGGGCGCGCATACCGGCTGATTTGTAACCGTGTGGGTGAAGTTTTTGCCGCGCGCGGCGAGCGCATCGATGTTCGGCGTGCGCGTGGAGCCGTTAAGGCCATTCGCACCGACAAAGTCCCAGCGGAACTGGTCGGAGTGATAGACGACGATGTTGGGCTTTTGTGCCGGTGCTGCAGCAGAGTTCTGCGCCTTCGCGCTGGTAGACGGTACGGCTGCCGCGACTGCCGCGGCCATGGTGGACTTCAGGAAGGCGCGGCGGCCTTCATCCTGCATCGTCATGCGATCTCCTATGGGAGCATTGTCCAACATTTGGAGGAGGCTCGTCGCGATTCGGAAATTCGTGCAGAGTTGTGCCTCCCCACACAAGCCAACAACGGGCTTGTGTGGGCCACCTCTAAGGTTCGTGCCTTCCCACCTCTCAAAATCGAGAGGTGGGGCACCCGAATTCTCGCTGCGCTGGCAAACCGCAGGTTCCTCCACTGCGCGGCCTTTGGCCGCTTCGGTCGGAATGACAGAGTTTTTCTAAAGAACAGGCTCGGCGGGGAGCGCTTGCAGGGGTGCGGTTGCGGGCTTTTGCGCGAGGCGGGCGAAGGCGAGATAGATCACCGGCGTGACGTAGAGGGTGAGCAGTTGCGAGAGCAGCAGTCCGCCGATGACGGCGATGCCGAGCGGACGGCGGGCCTCACCGCCTACGCCTCCGGCGAGCGCGATGGGCACGGCGCCGAGCAGCGCGGCCATGGTGGTCATCATGATGGGGCGGAAGCGCTGCAGGCATCCCTGGTAGACGGCCTGCGCAGGCTCGAGTGAATCGCGGCGCTGCGCGTCGAGAGCGAAGTCGACGATCATGATGGCGTTCTTCTTCACGATGCCGATGAGCAGGATGATCCCGAGGAACGAGTAGAGATTGAGATCCTGTCCGCAGGCGAGCAACGCCAGCAGCGCGCCGATGGCCGCGGGCGGCAATCCCGAGAGGATGGTGATGGGATGGATGAAGCTCTCGTAGAGAATGCCGAGCACCAGGTAGATGACCATCACAGCGATGAGCAGCAGCAGACCGAGGCCCTTGAGTGAGCTCTGGAACTGCGCGGCCGTGCCCTGAAAGGTGAAGCTCAGCGTTGCCGGCATGCCGATACGCACAGCAGCGGCGCGGATGAGCGCGGTGGCCTGGTCGAGCGAGACGCCGCGGTTGAGATCGAATTCAAAGGTGACGGCGGGAAACTGGCCCACGTGATGCACGGTGATGGGCGCGACCGTCTGCGTGTGCGTGGTAACGGCGGCAAGCGGCACCAGCTGGCCTGCGCCTGATCCGGTGCCTGAGGCCGATGTTGTATTCGAGCGCAGGTAGAGGCTTTCGAGCAGCGCGGGATCGCGTTGATAGCTGCGCGCCACCTCGAGGATCACATCGTACTTGCGCGAGGCCACGGTGATGGTGCTGGCGATGCGGTTGCCGTAGGCGTCATAGAGCGTGTTTGCGACCTGATCGGGATCGATGCCGAGCGAGGTGGCGAGGTCGCGGCGGATATCGACGTTGACGCGTGGCGCACTCATCTCGAGATCGCTGGAGACATTCGAGAGCTGCGGAATGCCGTCGAGGGCGGCCTTGAGGCGCGGGGCCCAGCGATAGAGCTCCTCGGAGTCCGGGCCTTCGAGCGCGGCGGAATACTGCGAGCGCGTCTCGTTCTGGCCGAGGCTGAGGAACTCACCCTGGCGCAGGTAGACCTTAATGCCGGGGATGCGATCGACCTGCTTCTGCAGCTGATCCATGATGGCGCGGACGTTGGCGCGGTGCGGGTCGTCGACGAGGTTGATGTGCAGCCAGCCGTTGTTCTGGGCGGCGGTGCCGGAGAGATGGCTCTGCACCCATGGAAGCTTCGCCATCATGCCGTTGATCTGCTCCATGTCGGCGACCATGCGCGCGGTGGAGTTGTCTTCCGATGCGAGGATGTAGCCGCTGAATGCGCCCACATCGACCTGCGGCATGAAGCTCTTGGGGATGAAGACGAAGAGCACAACGGTGAGGACGCTCATGGCGATGCTGGCCGCGATAGTGACGCGCGCGTGACGAATCACGACGTCGAGCGAGCGGCGATAAGCTCCTTCAAGCCACGCGTAACTTCGTTCGATGCCCTGCTGTAACGTGTTCTGCCTCTGGCCGCGCGCGCCGAGGAAGCGGCTGCAGAGCATGGGCGTGAGCGTGAGCGCGGTAAAGCCGGAGATCAGAATGGACACCGAGATGGTAACGGCGAACTCGCGCAGCAGGCGGCCGAGTACGCCGTTGAGGAAGAGGATAGGCAGGAAGACGGCGACCAGCGAGACGGTCATCGAAACGATGGTAAAGCCGACCTCCGACGCACCGTCGAGCGCGGCCTGCACGCGGCTCTTGCCCATTTCGCGATGGCGCACGATGTTCTCGATCATGACGATGGCGTCGTCGACGATAAAGCCAACCGAGAGGGTGATGCCCATCATGCTGAACATGTTCACCGAATAGCCAAGCAGGCGCATGGCGATGAACGAGCCGAGGATGGAGACAGGGATGGTCGCGGCGGCGACCAGCGTGGAAGAGACCGTCCCGAGAAAGGCGAAGATCACGATGACGACGAGCGCGATGGTGATAAGCAGCGTGCGGTTCACCTCGGCGATGGCGTTGCGCACCTCATCGGCCTCGTCGGCTACCTTGCCGAAGGTGACGCCGGGCGGCAGCGAGCCGCGCAGCGATTCGACGGCCGCCTTCACGCGGTCCGCAACTTCGATGGTGTTCGCACCGGGCTGCTTGCGCACGGCGAGAATGACGGTGCGCTGGCCGTTGATCCAGAAGCGGCTGCGGTCATTGTTGGAGCTGTTGATGACGTCGGCCACCTGACTGAGGCGCAGCGGCACGCCATTGCGCCAGGCGACGACAAGGTTCGCGAACTGCTGCGCGTTATTGAGCTGGCTGTTGGCCTGGAGTGAGTAGTCGCGCGCGTCGCCATAGAGCGTGCCTGAAGGAAGGTTCGCGCTGTTGGCGCTGATGGCGGTGCGCACCTGCTCGAGGTCGACGCCATAGGCCGCGAGGCGCGCGGGATCGGCCTGCACGCGGATGGCGGCGCGCTCCGGTCCCCAGACCGGCACCTGCGAGACGCCGTTGATCATGGAGAGGCGGCGGGCGAGCACGTCGTTTGCATACTGCGCGAAGTCGTCGAGCGAGAGTGTCTTCGAGTTGGTCTCGAGCCAGAGAATGGGCTCGTCGTTCTGGTTGACCTTGGAGTAGGCGGGCGGCGCGGGCATGTTCTGCGGCAGGTCACCGCTGGCGCGGGCGATGGCCGCCTGCACGTCCTGCGCGGCGGCGTCGATGTTGCGGCTGAGCTCGAACTGCAGGTGGATGTTCGTCTGCCCTGTGGTACTGGAAGAGGTCATGCTGGCGATGCCGGGAATCATCGCAAAGGTGCTTTCGAGCGGCGTGGCGACGGTGGAGGCCATCACGTCAGGGTTCGCGCCGGGCAGCACCGCGGAGACTGAGATGCTCGGGTATTCGACCTCGGGCAGATTGCTGACCGGAAGAAAGAAGTACGAGAGCAGGCCGAAGCCGGCGATGGCCGCAACAATGAGCGCGGTGGTGGTGGCGCGATGAATGAAGAATCCGGTGAAGCGCATGCTCTTGTGTTTCCTCTCTTCGCGCGGGGAAGTTGGAACCGACTCAGGATCGCGGCGCATCGAGCAGCGAGACGCGGGCGCCTGCGGTGATGCGCAACTGGCCCTCGGTGACAACGAGGTCTCCGGCGCGGATGCCCGATGCGATGACGGCGAGGCCCGGCGCATTCTGCGGCGCATACACGCGCTGCACGGTGACCGGCGTCATGGTGGCGCGGTTTTCATGAATGACCCATGCATAGCTGCCGTCCTGCCCGTTCTGCACGCAGGCATCGGGGATGACGACGCGCGCCGCATCGGTCCGCAGGCGCACGCGCACCTGCACGAACTCACCAGGCCAGAGCGCGCTGTCGGCGTTGGGAAAGACCGCCTTCATGCGGATGGCGCCGGTGGTCATATCCACTGTGTTGTCGATGAAGGCGATGCGGCCCTGTTGCGGCGCGTCGCCCGCGGGCCCGGCCTGCACGGCAAGCGGAGCCTGCGCATTGAGCTGCCGCACCTGCGCAAGCGACTGCTCCGGCAGCCCAAAGGTGACGTAGATGGGCGCCATCTGCAGCAGGGTGACGAGCGTGGTGTCGTTGTCGCGCACAAGGTTGCCGGCCTTGAGCTGCACGGCGCCGGCGCGGCCGGAGATGGGCGCGACGATGCTGGTGAGCTTCTGCTGCAGGGCCAGCTCGGCGAGGCGTGCGCGATCCGCACGCAGTGTGCCTTCGGCGGCAGCGAGCGAGGCCTGATCCGATGCGAAGGATGCGCCCGCGGTATCCCGCGCGGTGGTGAACTGGCTCACGCGCTGCCCGGAGATGACGCCGAGATCGCCGAGCTTGAGGGCAACGTCGGCCTCCGACTGGCTCTGCTTTTCCGATGCGGCATCGCGCGCGAGGATGGCCTTCGCCTGCTCGTCGAGCGCGGCATCGCGTTCGATGAGCGCCTGCTGCTCGGCGGCTTCCCGATCGAGAACATCGCGATCGATGGTGAAGAGCAGCTGTCCCTGGCTTACGCTCTGTCCTTCAGTAAAGGCGACGCGGGCGATGGGACCGGCGACGCGCGACTTCACATCCACGGAGTGAATGGCCTCGACATGGCCAACGGCAGCGATCTCGAGCGGCACGTCCTCGACGACCGCGCGGGTGGCGCGCACCGGGACATCGGCCGTGGTGGAGGCGTCGTCCGTCTTGGCGGAGACGCGGGTGCAGCCGGAGATGGTCAGCAGGCAGAGCGATGCGGCAACGATTAGCGGCAGGGTTCGGATGCGGTGGCTCACGTGGCACCTCACCTTCAGCATCCGCGGCGGCGGGCGGCGGCTCCATCGGAATGCAGCCGAGGACGCCGGATTTGCAGCGAACTGCTGCGCGGGGCGGGACTGTCCGTCCCGGCGCGCCGCCTTCGACCTTCGCTCCCTTTGGTCGCGACCATGCCGGATTCGCAGGCTTGCGACGGCGGCCCATGCAAGCCTTCACTTGGCTTGAGTGGGGGAGATACGAACCTCTTTCCAGCACAGAGGACACAGAGAGCACAGTGGGGGTCGTACCTCCCGCCCAAGCAGAGCTTGGACGGGGCACCCATGTTCGTTCCGTTGCGAAAAAGCGCTATGACGAAGGGCTATGCTTCCCCACACAAGCCAACTTCGGGCTTGTATGGGCCACCCGATGCTGCTGCACGTAACGAGTGAAAGCTTCCCACGTCTCAGAGACATGGGGCACCCGCTCCTGCTTTCTTGCGAAGAGAAACAGTGAGTCCGCAACGGATTCCCTGCATGAATCAACGGATTCACTGCAAAGGGATGCCCGGTGTGTGCAAACAGGAGGATACTCATAGCGACGGTGCCGGGCGCCATTTCCCGGCTCGAATCGCAGATGGAGCAGATTCGCATGGACGCCATCCCCGCTGCCGCATTTCCGTATCTCACCTCCTCCCCCGCCCTGCTGCCCACCGGCCGGCAGGAGAAGCGCGTGCGATGGGGCGGCCACGTGCTGCTCTACGGCGTAGCGACGGCGCTGGCGCTGGCCACGGCGGGCGAGTGCCACGGGATTACCTACTGGCCGTCCGTGCTGTATGGCGGGGTGCTGTGGCTGTGGTGGGCGGGGATTGCGAGCGCCATGTGGAAGCTGAGCCAGCGGGCGCCGATCGTGACCAGCTTTCGCAGGCCGGTGATCGCGGCGCACATGGGCATAGGCTCAGTGCTGGCCGGTGTACATCTGCTGGCGCTGTGGAGCCTGGGGCTGTTCTGGCCTAACTACGCGCACGGCGCGGGTGGGCGGTTCATGTGGCACTACCTGATGAACATCAACCGCTTCGGCATCGAGATCCTGCTCTATGCCTTCGTCTTCGCAATGACCGGCATCCTGCAGTACCAGTTGCGTGCGCAACAGGAGGCAATCCGCGCGCTGGAGCTGGAGCGGCAGCTCTCCGCGGCGCACCTGCAGGCGCTGCAGATGCAGCTCGAACCGCACTTCCTCTTCAACACGCTGAATGCGATCACGACGCTAGTGGAGCTGGAGCGGTCGAAACCTGCGGCGGAGATGTTGACGCATCTGAATGCGATCCTGAAGAGCACGCTGCAGCGCGAGTCGCCGGAGAAGGTGACGCTGGCGCAGGAGCTGGCGCTGGTGGACAGTTATCTCTCGATCGAGCAGGTGCGCTTCGCCGACCGCCTTCGCCTGGAGATCACGGTGGACCCGAGCGCGCTCGATTGCCTGATTCCCTGCTTCCTGTTGCAGCCGATTGTCGAGAACTCGATCCGGCATTGCATTGCGCACTGCGAGGACGAAGGCCGCATCGAGGCCTCGGCGCGGCGTGAGGGCGGCATGCTGCACCTGTGCGTGCGCGACTCCGGATCGAACCGCGAGGCCAAGGGAGCACTGCAGAGCAGCGGAGGGCACGGCATCGGCCTGCGAAACACGCGGGCGCGGCTGGCACACTTCTATCCGGAGGGCCACGCGATGACCGCGCAAACACTGGCCACGGGCGGCTTTGAGGTTGCGATTACGATTCCCTGCGAGCGTGCCACCGCATGAAGCTGCGCGCACTGATCGCCGACGACGAACCGCTGGCGCGCGAGCGCCTTCGCTTCCTGCTGGCGGCGCATGAAGAGGTGGAGATTGCCGGGGAGTGCCGCAATGGCCGCGAGGTGGCGGCGGCCTTGCAGGGCGGCCCGGTGGATGTGCTGTTTCTCGATATCGAGATGCCGGGGCGCGGCGGCTTCGAGGTGCTCGAACGCATGGCCGAACAGATGGATACGGCACGCACGCCGGTGACGGTCTTCGTCACGGCGCATCCGCAGTTCGCGCTGCGGGCTTTCGAGGTGCAGGCGCTCGACTACCTGACGAAGCCGGTAGAGGCCGAGCGGCTGGGCGCCACGCTGGCGCATGTGCGCGAGCGCATCGCCGCGCATCGCGCGCTGGCCACGCAGGAGCAGCTGCGCGCGGTG